>NZ_JAMYOR010000018.1:0-107181 GCF_040319965.1 Mesorhizobium sp. M0830
GGGCGAGGTCGCCGCCATGCGAGACGATCCGCTTGACGCGCGAAGACTTGCCGGACTTGGCGACAACGATCTCGTCGCCTGACGCAACCGAGCCGGAGGCGATCGTGCCGGCAAAACCGCGAAAGTCGAGATTGGGGCGATTGACATACTGGACCGGAAAACGGAACGGCAGGTCGACCACCGCTGCATCGACCGACACGGTTTCGAGATGCTCGATCAGCGTCGGCCCGGAATGCCACTCCATGTTGTCCGAGCGGCGGCTGACGTTGTCGCCATAACGAGCCGACATCGGGATCGGCACGATGGTCTGGAAGCCGAGATCGCGCGAGAATTGCCGGTAGTCTTCAACGATCCGCTCGAACACCGCCTGGTCGAACCCGACCAGATCGATCTTGTTGACGGCCAGCACGATGTGGCGGATGCCGAGCAGCGAGGCGATGATCGAATGGCGCCTGGTCTGGCGCAGCACCCCTTGCCGCGCATCGATCAGCACGATCGCCAGGTCGGCGGTCGAGGCGCCGGTCGCCATGTTGCGCGTGTACTGCTCGTGACCGGGCGTGTCGGCGACGATGAACTTGCGCTTCGGCGTGGCGAAGAAGCGGTAGGCGACGTCGATGGTGATGCCTTGCTCGCGCTCGGCCTCGAGACCGTCGACCAGAAGCGCGAAATCGATGTCGTCGCCGGTCGTGCCATGCTTGCGCGAATCGCGTTCGAGCGCGGCGAGCTGGTCCTCGAAAATCTGCTTGGTGTCGGAAAGCAGGCGCCCGATCAGCGTCGACTTGCCGTCATCGACCGAACCGCAGGTCAGGAAGCGCAGCAGCGACTTCTTCTCCTGCGCCGCCAGATAGTCGCGGACGCCGTCGGTGGGTGCGAGGCTCTTTGCCATGATGTGGCGCATGGTCAAAAGTACCCCTCGCGCTTCTTCTTTTCCATCGAGCCGGCTTCGTCGCGGTCGATCAGGCGACCCTGCCGTTCGGAGGTGCGCGCGGTCAGCATCTCACCGACGATGGCTTCCAGCGTGTCGGCACCCGATTCGATCGCACCGGTCAGCGGGTAGCAGCCCAGCGTGCGGAAACGCACCAGCCGGTTCTCCACCGTCTCGCCGGGGCGCAGTTTCATGCGCTCATCATCGCGCAGGATCAGCATGCCGTCGCGTTCCACCACCGGCCGCTCCTTGGCGAAATAGAGCGGCACGATCGGGATACTCTCCTGCAGGATGTACTGCCAGATGTCGAGTTCGGTCCAGTTCGAGAGCGGAAAGACGCGGATCGATTCACCCGATGCAACACGGGTGTTGAATATCTTCCACATCTCGGGGCGTTGGTTCTTGGGATCCCACACATGCTGGGCGTTGCGGAAGGAAAAGATGCGCTCCTTGGCGCGCGACTTCTCCTCGTCGCGGCGAGCGCCGCCAAAGGCCGCGTCGAAACCATATTTGTCGAGCGCCTGGCGCAGCGCCACTGTCTTCATCACATGGGTGTGCGTGTTCGAGCCATGATCGAACGGATTGATGTTGTCGCGCACACCATCTTCGTTGACGTGAACCAGGAGATCGAAGCCGAGTTTTTGCGCCATCAGATCGCGAAAGGCGATCATCTCACGGAACTTCCACGTCGTATCGACGTGGAGAAACGGGAACGGCGGCTTGGCGGGATAGAACGCCTTCATCGCGAGATGCATCAGCACGGATGAATCCTTGCCGACCGAATAGAGCATGACCGGCTTGGAAAAGACGGCCGCAACCTCGCGGAATATGTGGATGGATTCGGCTTCAAGCCGCTGAAGATGCGTAAGCTCTGTTGTCATGGACTGTGAGCGTTCTTTCGTACCTTCCAACAGAAGATTTCGCCTCAAATCATCGAGCTTTTTGCGCCCGGTTCAAGCCCTGCTTCTGGACAATCTCTCTCAAGCCGGCGTTCTAGCAGATCGCCGTTGCCAAGAACAATGCAAGACTGGCGCGCCGACGCACGGTTCGGGAATGAATTTTCCAAGGATGCCGCCAAACTCGGAAATTCCTACTCGTGGGTCAGACGTCCGGGAAATCCCGGGAAAAATATTGCTTGGATAGACATGCGACTGCCCTTCCCAGGAATTCTCCAGATCGATCGGCGCAGGCTGCCGATTTTTCAGCGGCAAGCGGCCCGACACACTTTCGAAAAGCGAACCCAGCCGCTATACCAGCCTTGGGAAGCGGGCAAGTGCATGATGAAGGGTGGTAATTCGGGGCGAGGCATTCTACTTCGCCAGACAAGATCCGCCGCATGAACTTCCCGAAAAATAGCGAGCCCGACAATTGAACCGGCTTTCATCCCTGAGACAGCAATTCACGCCTTCGTGGATCAATATCTACTTCTCCATTCTTTGCTTCTTTTTTCCACCGGTTCTGGGATCGGTGGTCAGTTTTGTTTTCAATGGCGGGGCCCTAGCTTCCATCGTACTGATTGCATCTGGGAAAAGGCGCTTTAACGCAGACCGGCCGGTGATCTGGCTGACAGTCGCGATCTATGCCTACTGCGCGGCCAATCTCCTGGCTTCCGTCGTCAACAACTCGTTCGTCCGCGATGCGCCGCACCTTATCCCGCTCTTCACCTTCCTGTTTTTCCCCGTCTCCTATTCGACCTGGAGCATCACGCAGAAAACCACGCTTGCCCGCATCATCGTACTCAGCAGCATGGTCGCCTGTTTTGTCGCGCTGCCGATGGCTGTCATCCAGCAATATTGGATTGGGGTCAGGGCCGAGGGCGGGGCCGGCAATCCGATCATCTTCGCAACCGTCCTCTGCCTTGCTGTGATGGTCTGTGTGGCCGGTGCCTTGTCAGGCATAGAGCGAGCCCGGAGTCCCGTCTTCCACGCCGCGCTAGCCGGGACGATTGCCATGATCTATTCCGGTTCGCGTATCGTTTGGCTGGCACTGCTGATTGCCGGTATCGCTGTTTTGCTTGTTAACCATCAGAGGCTCAGAGGCAGGAATGCCGCTCGTGTGCTTCTGCTGCTGGTGGCAGTCGGCGTCGTGGTCGCCGCCTTCGGCTTCCAGGCGATATCCGGGCGCGTCGCCTTTCTGCACTCCGATTGGAATGCGCTTGGCGCGCAGGGCAATTACGACAGCTCACTGGGAATACGTTTGGCGCTTTGGGAGATCGGCCTCAAAGCATTCCATGACATGCCGCTGTTCGGACATGGGGTGGGTGCGACCCAGTCTTTGATCAAGCAAGGCTTTCATGATCAGTTCGCGATGGACGCCGGCTTCAATCATTTCCACAACGGCTTCCTGACTGCTTTGGTGCAGGCCGGAATTCTGGGCGCCGTGACGCTGGCGGCGATCTTTGTCGTTGCCGCTGGAAATGCCGCCCGGGTCTTGCGAAACAGCAGTGATCCGGTCGAACGGTTCGGCGCCACCATGATTGTCGTCGTGGTGATAACCTATCTCACGGCCGGAATGACGGGCATCCTGGTCGGCCATGACATTCTGGACTCAGTGCTGATGGTCTTCCTGGTGTGTGGAACGTATCTTGCCTCCGGCCGTCAGGCTCCGTTGACGGCAAAGCATGCACCTCCACCAGTAATGGAAGAGCAGGAGCTTCCGGCAGCCACCCAAGAGCTGTTGCGGGCAAGGCGATGAAGGTCCTGGTCACGGGCGCGACGGGTTTCATCGGGCGCCTTATCGTGCAAAAACTTCGCCAAGCCGGCGCCGAGCTTCGTCTCGCTTCCCGCCATCCGGAAAGGCTTGGATCGGGGGATGGCGCAGTGCTGATGCCCAATTTCGATGCACCGGCCGCGGCCTTCCTGGCACTCACCAGGGATGTGACCCACGTCGTCCATTGTGCCGGCCTCAATAATGATCGGGGCAATGCCACCGAAGCCGACTATTGGGCGGCCAATGTGGAATTGAGCGCGCGGCTGGCGCATGCGGCGGCGGCACAAGTAAGCGGACGCTTCATCCATCTCTCCTCGATCCGGGCCGTGGTCGGTGCTCGCGTCAGCGCAACGATCGACGAAAACACGCTTCCTGCCCCGCAATGCGTCTATGGACGCTCCAAACGCGAAGGCGAGATTGAGGTTTTGGGCGCCTATGCGTCGCAAGGCCGCTCCGACGCCGCCGTGTTGCGCCTGCCCCCGGTCTATGGAAACGGCATGAAGGGCAATCTCGCGACGCTGATGCGCCTTGCCGATACGGCGCTGCCGCTGCCGACCGGCGCCTTGACGGGAACCCGCTCGCTGATGTCATCCGGGGCGGCAGTACGGGCGGTGTCGCACCTTTTGAGCCATTCGGGGTCACTTCGTCAGATCTATGTCGGCGCCGATGTGTCGCCGATCGCAGTCGAGGCCATCATCGCCGCGTTTCGCAGAGGTTTCGGGCGGCCGATGCGTGTGATGGCCATACCAGCCGGCCTGATACGACCGGCGGCGGCCGTGCTGGGCAGGCGGGCGTTTTGGGACAGTCTGACCGCGACACAGATATGCGACCCTGCCCTGCTGATATCGCAGGGGTGGAGGCCTGAAACCGGCACGCTGGAAAGGCTGGCGGAGCTAGCGCGGCTTGGTAAATCCCGACTCCTTGTTTGACCATGATGATGGCCAGTCAGCTTCGATAGAACGTTCCAAGCAGAATCCGAAGGTCGAGCCAGAATGACGCCGCACCGAGATAGGCGGCATCCGTTTCAGCCAGAAGCTTCGGGTTCGACATGTCGATGCCCTTGATCTGGGCCAGGCCAGTAATGCCCGGGAGCGCCGCCAGAACCCCCAGCCGCCTGCGGCACTCGATCAATTCCGCTTGGGTCGGCAGACAGGGGCGCGGGCCGACCAGGCTCATCTCGCCCTTCAGAACGTTCCAGAATTGCGGCAACTCATCGAGCTTGAACTTCCGCAGGACTTTTCCGACCGATGTCACGGAATTCGGTGGTGCCTCATGCGAGGGCAATGACGGGGTCCCGACATACATTGTGCGCAATTTGTGACAGCGAAAAAGCCGCCCGTCGCGGCCGACCCGCGTCTGCGAAAAGATAGCGGGACCGGGTGACGAAACCCGAACGGCAAGGACGGCAAGCGCCAGAACGGGAGATGTGGCCACCAGCAGCAGAGCCGCACCGGCAAGATCGAAGATGTGCTTGGTTGCCTTCATGAACGATCGATCATGCTCCTTGCCAAAGTCCCGAGGCGACGCCGCAGGCGAGGCCCGGGTCGACGTAGCATGAGCTCATCTCTCGACCAAGGGCGCCACGCAGCCGTTCGACGCTCAGATGCGCCCGAGGATGAAAGCGAGATAGAGCCCCAGGGTGCCGGAAACCGTCTGCCGATAGACACCGCTTTTGCGCAAGCCTGCCAAGCGATGAATAAGACTGCCCTGCCGCCCGCGGATGAACAGGTCGAGGCACGCCGCCGCGTCCTCGGTCAGCAGGTCGCGATTGACGGCAAGTCCATCAAGGTTGAGATCCGTCCAGCCGGCAAACTCGCCTTTGAACAGGCGGCCAAGCCGGGAAGCCCTTGCCTTCCACGACACGTTGGCGCCAACCAGGTTCGCGGCGTGCTGCCGGTAGCGCACAAGTGGCCGCGGATCGTAGCGGACGATGCCGCCGGCAGCGGTCACGATGAGATAGGCCCACCAGTCGTGGCTGACGAAGCCGGTCCGCGCGCAGGCTTTGGCCAGCAGGTCGCGTGCCGCGGCGTTGAGTAGGATGGTGTTGCCGCCGGCGATGCTTTGCACAAGCGCGTTGCGAAAGGACGGCGGCCGGGCAAACAGCGGCGAATGGCCTACAAGGCTTCCCGTTTCGGTCATGGTCGCGGTTCGCGAGCAATACATCAGCGGCGTCTTTGCATCGTGGCCCTGCATCCAGCTGATGGCGCTTTCCAGCCTGTCGGGCTCCCAGATATCGTCCTGGTCGCAGAAGGCATAGCCGTCCGCATCGATACGTCGATCAAGGATCATCGACCGGAAATTGGCCGCGAATCCTTGCCGCGGCCCCTCCACAAGGGTCATTCGACCCTTGGGCCAGCGGGATTGCCATGCCTCGATAATCGCGGTCGTACCATCGATGGAACCATCGTCGGATATCCACAGGTCGACCAGACGGTGCGACTGGGCGAGCAGCGACTGCAGCTGCTCATCGATGAAGGCGGCGCCATCTTTCGTGCCCATCAGGACTGCGATGCGCAGGTCTGCTTTATCCACGAACGTCAAACACCTTGCATATGCCAGAGATTTCCGGATCCCATATCATGGTCGCGTCGGAAGAAGAGCGGCTTAGCCCGCCTGCCCGACCGTTTTCGGGATCGCATCTTGATGAATGCTTCCCCTGGCCTTCTTGGCGCGGTCAAGGCCTGCCAGCACGGCGAGCGCGGCAGCCTTGTCCTGATTTTTTGCTGCCTGCTGCAGCGCCGTGAGCGCGACCTGGACATCCGACCATTCCACGACGTCCGTGCTGAGGCCAAAAATCTTCGAAATGTCGAGTTCGACGAGTTCCTCGTCTTCGCCATGCAGCGTTTCGTGGAGCTTTTCGCCAGGCCTTATACCGGTGAACCTGATTGCGATGTCCTTGTACGGGCTCTTTCCGGACAGGCGGATCATCGTTTCGGCCACTTCAAGAATCGGCACCGGCTTGCCCATGTCGAGCATATAGACGGCATAATCGTCCCCGCTCTGCCGCGACGCGGCATCGGCCGCCGACATGATGACGAGATCGACGGCTTCGGCCACGGTCATGAAATAGCGTGTCATGCGCTGGTCGGTGATGGTGACTGGCCCCCCGGCCTCGATCTGCGCCTGGAATATGGTCGCAACCGAACCATTGCTGCCAAAGACATTGCCGAACCGCACGGCTATGAACTTGGTGGCGGAGCGACGCCCGCCCGGCTCGGCCGCCGGCGTCCCATGCAAGGCGCTGACGATCTGTTCGGCGGCCCGCTTCGTCATGCCAAGCACCGATGAGGGATCCACCGCCTTGTCGCTCGATATCAGGACAAACTGCGCAACCCCGCATTTGGCCGCGACCTCGGCACAGACCAGCGTTCCGAAAATATTGGTCTGGATGGCCGAATCCCAGTTTTCCTCCAGCAGCGGAACGTGTTTGAGCGCGGCGGCATGAAAAATGATATCAGGCCGGAATTCGGTGACGACCCGCGTTATCTGGCGCCGGTCCGCGACGTCGACGATGCGGACCTTGAGGCGGTCGTGGTCGTTCTCGTCAATATACTGACTGAGTTGGAAGATGCCGAACTCGGAATTGTCCGCGACCAGCACCGCCTCCGCTCCCAGTTCCAGCGACCGTTTGACCAGCGTTCGGCCGATCGAGCCGGCACCGCCCGTGACCAGGACACGCTTGCCGCCGATAAAAGCGCCGATGCGCTCGATATCGGACGCTACTGTCGGACGGCGCAGGATCGTTTCCATCTCGACGGTGTCGAGAACCAGCTTTCCGTGCCGCTCAAGCTCCGACAGACCGGAGAACTGCACCACATTTATGTCGCCGTGCCGGGCGACGCGGACGAGTTCGGAATAGTCCTCGATCTCGTGCTCGGCGCCACTGCCGAAAATCAGCAGGTCCAGGCTTTTGGTGCCGCTCGCATAGTCTTCCAAAACGTCGATCAGACGCGGCAGGGTCGCCACGACGGGAACACCCTGTATGCGCGTGCCCAACGGCGCGCCGCGCTCGGTCGCCATGATGCCTGCGATCGAATAGTCCGCCGGCTGCGCCGTGCGCGTGAAGCGGATGATCAGGTCGGCCTCGCCGAGCCGGCCGACGAACAGCGCGCGCTTGACCTCGGTCTCGCCGGTCTTGCGGCTCAGAATGCCCCAGCTCGCGCCGTCACGCAGGAAGCGGTAGAACAGCCGCGGCGCCGATATGATCGTGAAGGAGACGAGGAAGAAGACGATGAACTGGCGCTCGTTGAGCCCTTGCACCGGTTGGAAAGAACGAACCACGCGCGAAGTGGCATACAGAGCGATCGTCAAAATCGCGCAGCTCTTCAGGATGTTGAAAAAGTCCGGCGTCGAGGCAAAGCGCCAGACGGTCGTGTAGAGGCCAGAATATCTGAACAGCAGATGGCTGATGAGAACAATGGCCGCCCAGGTTGCCAAACCCTCGTTGGACAGCGCTTCGAACGAAAGATCCGACCGCGAAAGCACGAGGCTGAGCGCCACGGCGACCAGGACCATGACCACGTCCTGGACCATGATGAAGGCGCGCCGCACCTGTGGCCGGAGCCCGAATACTGATTCGAGGTAAGAATTCATCGGAAGGCACTAGACTCCAGGCTCACGGATATGAACACCGCCAAGACGCTAACACGAAGATGCTTCGCATCCACTTTCTCAAAAGTGCTATCCCCGGCCCCCGCCGTCCTGTATCGCATACTGCGAGGTTGAAGGCATAGCCAGAGGTTTTTTGGGGAAATACACCTGACTGAGGGGTTGCTTTCTCAATCCGAGGTCCTGTGGCAGCTTTTGTGCCGGCAGCTTTTCATGATAGGAATTTTTTCTTGACCTCGTGACCTCAGCTATGGTACATATTTAACTATGGTGCTGATTTGCGCCAGTGACCCGCCGTACAGGTGGGTTTTTCGTTTCCGTCAGCCTACGCGCCGGCGAAGGCTCCGAAGTTCGTTGCCTTGACTGTCGTCGCCTACCCATTGCCAGCATTAAACGCATTACAGGAGGCCTATGCGCGCAAATTTCGCAGCCTCCGGGCGAAGGGGCCCAAGATAAATTGCTTCAAAAGACGGCTGAACATATCCGCGCTGAAAAATTGAGCGGTACTCTGCATCGAACGTGGAAAACTGAACCTTCCCTGAAGTTGCGATTCCGCCATGAACCTGATGAAATGTCATGTCTGACAGCAAGCATACGTTTTTAGCATCCGGGCGTTGTACGTAGCGTGCAAAAATCTCGAGATTGGCCAAGCCTCCGCCTGGGGAAATAAAGCCCGTGTGATAGCCGCCGATGGCGTCCAGGAGATGGCGCGGCAAAGAGAACGCGTTGCTCTCGACGATGGGATTCCAGAAGCCGTTGGTGGATGATCCCGCAAATACGGAAATATCATAGAGAGCGGATGGCTTCGAAGGCCAGCCACTATCCGCGATAAGCCTATCTTCCACTGCCTCGTTGTATCCTTGGGTGGTCGAAACCATCTGCACGCTCGGCCCGAGATGGCAGCCCAGCGTATAGACGAATGCATCCGCACACATTGAGTGTGCTTTCAACATGTTGGCGATCAGTTGATCGGAAAAGATACGGGCGCCGTCGATTGCAAAGAGGATATGCGTGCCTTTGGCCACGTGCCTTGCTGCCCAATTAAGCGCAAAGACAGGGGACGGTTGTGGGTCGGGCATGCTGACAATCCGGGGAGCCGGCGACAAACCGGCGCTATTGCGCAGCGTAAAAGGAACGGCCGAGCCATTGTCGACGACAATGACCTCATAGTCCTCCGACGAGACATTTTGTTGATAAGGGCGGCAAGCGGACAGGATCGTACGCGGTGCCTCTCTTGCCATATTATTGATGCAGATGATCACCGACAGGAACGGTCGACGCTTTCGTGAGAAAAGCCTCATGTCCTTCGCAGATATCCATTGGGATTGTAAGTCATGTTCTGACCGAACATGTCACAGCAGGCGACGTCTATTTCAAAAGACCCGGAACCTTTGGCAAGAAATTCCGCAATCGCTCTGTTGGGTCCACCTTGATAACGGGCCGACCATCCGAGATCGTCAAGCACGCCGTCCTCCATGACGAGATACTCGCCGGCGCGAAGATGCTCTTCGAAAAACTCCAGAACCGAGGTGCAAACGGCGTAGCTATGAGCCGAATCCTCGATCACCAGCCAGGGCCGCGGCAAGTCAAAAAGTCCATGCTGGCGGAACGGAACCTCAAGATTGGCGGCATCGCCTTGGACGAACCGAATTCCTTCCGAAGCGGGCACGCCTGGCTGATCCGGATCGATCGAAACAATCCGGGCCTGGATATCCATTGCCCTGCACATGTCTCGGAACAGCATGGCGCTTCCGCCATGTTTCGATCCGATCTCGATGATCGATGCAGGCCGCAGTTGGTCCAGCAACCGCAGATAGATTGCGATGTCAACAGGGCTTTTTAAACACTGAATGCCACGGTAACGATATTCCATCGTCCCGGCATGATAACCAGGCAGACTGGCGCCAGCCAAGCCGGTCACGTAGCTTCGTTTCGAGCGGCGCTCGTTCAATAGCCCAAGATCAGCTTGCAAAGAGGCCGTCGGACGCGGCGCGACAATCCGGGTGATTTCCTCGATTGTATCCAATTGGTAGTGGCCGTCCAGAATCCCGGCCTCGATGTCGCGATATGCTTCCGAGAGGGTGGGGTCGCCCGGCTTCAATCCGGAAACGATACACAGACCCTTCATCTCGACATCGTACGTTTCCACGATCAGGTCAGGTCGGAATTTCCGCAATATCGTAACCAGCTTATAGATATCGCCCGTCCAAACCTGAGTATTGCGCTCACGGCTCGCGTGAGCAATGTCGCGTGGCAAGACATCGTCGATCACAATGGCGCCCTGGGCGTGACTCACGCGTTCACAATTGATGAAATCGCGGAGCGCAAACTCCGCGTTGTGCATGCCATCGATAAAGGCGAGATCGACCGAGCCACCCACCAGCGCAGCGACATCACGCTTGAAGAAGTCGTCGCTTGTCTCAGCAAACAAACGCGTTGGCGCCTTCAGTGGCGCCCTGATTTCATAGTCCGGATCGATCCCAATTGATGGCGCCTCCGACAAAGCAAGGCTGTGGCCAAAGCGAGAACCAATTTCAAGATAGTTCCTGGGTTGCAATATCTTGTGTATCAACGAGAGGGCTTCGAGATAGTCCATTTTACGCAGCCTTGCGGAACCAAACGCCCGTCCAATCGACGTGGTGCATTTGAGGAAGATCTCGCGACGTTCGCGCAAAATAATCTGCGACCGCGAGACGGCATTGCTCTATCCCGTAGTCATCAATGATCACAATCCCGCCTGGCGAAACTTTCTCGTAGAGCGCATCCAAGGAGTCCATCGTAGACTCATAAAGATCGCCATCGAGACGAAGCAAGGCAATTTCGCCCGTCTGGAGCCGAGGGAGCGTGTCCTTGAACCACCCTTTGGCAAAGACAACCGAATCGGACTCTAGCCCGTAAACTCCAAAGTTCTCGCGAACAGTTTCCTCACCGACCGCAAGCTCGGGATAGACTGTCTTGCTCAGGTCAAGTCCGGCATCCTGCGCAAGGCTCGGAGGAGGTAGTCCTTCGAAGCTGTCGGCGACAAATATCCGGCGGTTTTCGGCCGGGTTAATCCTAAGATATCCCGCCATAAAAATACAGCTTCCGCCGCGCCAGACGCCACACTCGACAAAGTCGCCCGGAATGCCGTCGCCAACCACTGTGTCGAGGCACTCATGAAGCATGTCCAGACGCGCCTGCCCGATCATCGTATGGGAATATCCCGCATTGTGAATACTGCGGCTGAAGAATCTGCCATCGGTGCGCCCTGCCATCATCTCGGCATAGGCATCAGCTCGTTCATGTCGAATATTGTGCAGCACGCGGGGATCGAACACTTCGGAGCCCGCAATGCAGTTGCGCAGATAGATGATGCGAAGCTCGTTATCGAGATACACGCGATTCAGCAGCGAGCGCTTCAGCAGATCGAGATAAAGGTCGCCATGATGCTTCATGCGGATATCTCCTGGTCGCCTAACGTTTCCATCGTGATCGACTGCATGGGGATCCCCATCAGGCCTTTTGCGACATGCGATGAGAGAACGTGGAAGAAGATGGCATCTTCGACGCGGTGCTGCTTGAGGTGTTCTGCCTGGTTACCGGTGGCCAATGCGACCGTAATTCCATAATCTCCGGTCGGCAGGTAGGGCATCTGAAACGCGAACCGGGCGATGATCGTCTCTCCGGCCGGTATGACGATGTCATCGTGGCGATAGGTCAGGAATGTGTTGTCGCCAAAGACAGCTTGGCCATGTCGGTCACGAACGGTGAACCCCAGGATTGGACGCTCAAGGTCCGTATTTGCCTTCGCCTTGATCTCAAAGACTATGCTCTCTCCACCCGACAGATTGGTGAGCGGCAACCCCGCCGGATTTTTCAACCCTGCAGAAACGATCGATCCCGAACGGGTACCAATCCAAGCGGCATCATCATCAAAATCGAAGACTTTGATCTCGTTGGCGAGAGAGGACGACCGCAGTATTTCCGAACGATGGTCCGGAGGCGGCGGGGTCTCTGGCGGGCGCTCGCCGCGGCGGCCACCAAATTTCAACTCGGCCGTGCTGTCGCCTTCAAGCTCGATCGCACGGCGGTACTCGTCGCAAACTTCCTTTGTCGGTCCGATCATTCGAACCTTTCCACCGTCCATCCACACAACACGAGAACATAGCGCCATCACCGAACCCAGATCATGCGCACATAGCAGCAGAGTCCCACGTGATTTGAACTCCCGAATGAAACGCATGCATTTCTGCGAGAAGGCAAGATCACCAACGGCCAGAACCTCGTCTACCAGCAGAATATCCGTAGGCAGATGCGCGGCGACGGCGAAGGCAAGGCGCGCATACATGCCACTTGAATAGGTCTTGACTGGCTGGTCGATGAAATCGCCGATGCCGGCAAATTCCAGAATCGAATGCATTTTGCCTTCCGCTTCGGATTTCGACATTCCGATGATGGCGGCTCCAAGATAAGCATTCTCTCGCCCGGTGAATTCCGGATTGAAGCCAGTTCCAAGCTGGAGGGAATACAGCTTGCCATTTTGATCAATGGTTCCAGACGTCGGATGCAATCCGCCGCCGATCATCTGGAGAAGCGTCGACTTCCCACTGCCATTGCGCCCAATAACTCCAACCGTTTCCCCACGAAGAATCTCGAACGACACTCCGTTTACGGCTTGATACTCCCGAAACCGCCGAACACGGCCGAGGGTTGCCATTTGGATCAGACGATCCTTAGGGCGCGCGTAGATGCGATAAACCTTCGTCACATCCTGCAGTCGGATGACAACATCGCTATTGGTCATGTGCGATGATCCTCCCATACAAAAAACGGACGCGAAAAACAGCGGCTTCGCCACCAAGTCGCGACATCAACATCTACCTGAATCGATCCTCCGGTCAGCCGACAATGAAGGATCATATACAATTGGTGCCGTTACTATCGCCGGCTTCTGCCCGCGATTTACTAGAGAACATCGGCGAATCCCTTGCGGGTCTTTTGAAAGAATTGATAGCCGAGAAACGCGACTGCTATCGCAACAATCGAATAGTAGCTCAGCGCTATCCAATCCGGGCTTAGCCCGAAAATCACCACGTCGCGGAAGCTCTCGACAGGAATCGCGAGCGGATTGAGCGATAGCCAGGGCTGCAACCAGGCCGGCAGAGACGTTCTCTGGAAGAACACTGGTGACAGAAACATCGTCGCCGTCACCAGCGGTGCTACAATCTGGCTCATATCGCGGAAATAGACGCCGATCGATGCCAGCAACCAGGCGATACCGAGCACCATCACGATTAGCGGCGCGAACACCAATGGAGCCAAAAGCACCGTCAGCGGGACATGATCAAAGACGATATAGGCGAAAACGAGCAGTACCAACAGACTAACTATCGCATGAAACAAGGCGGCGCCGGCAGAAACCACGGGCAGGATCTGGATCGGGAACACGATTTTCTTGACGTAGTTGGCGTTAGCCACGATCAAACCGGGCGCAAGCGAAACCACCTCAGCAAAGAACTGGAAGACGATAAGCCCACAGAACAGGACAACCGCGAACTCACCAGTTGAATGTGTCGCGCTCTGCTGGTCAGGCATCGTCCAGCGCGACTTCATCACTACCCCGAACACAAAGGTGTAGACAGCCAACATGAACAACGGATTCAGCAGCGACCACAACAGCCCCAGCACAGAGCCGCGATAGCGGCCGGCAATCTCCCGGCGAATGAGGCTCACAATCAACCCCATTTCAAGTCATTCCAGCAACTGAGCGCCATTTCACAGGTCCTCGGTAAACGGCACTGTAAAGTGCCGCACTCCATCATCGAACTTACGATAAAAATTAAACTTAGTCGAAATAATCCTCTGATTTAACTTCCAGTCCGACATCTTTCTTTCACTAAAAGAATCAACCTTACTATAGTGCTTCATCAGCAGCCCACCGGTAACACCAACGTTGTATCCGTGAATATGGCATCTATAGGAGAAATCAATATCATAGCACGTAAACCCGGGTATCTCCTCTGAGAATCTTAATTCCCTTGCCACACTAGCCCTTGACGCTATGAATATCCCATCCAAAGCCTGAGCTTTGCAATTATCTTCAACAGGAGAAAAAACCTCGATCTTGTCCTCCTGCCCAGCATAATCGCCGGGAACAACAACCCTCCCAAGCAAATCACCCGGATCGGAATAATACCAATTTGACGATTGACAGCGACTTGTCCCGCAGACACCAAAGACATCAAACTCTTCGAAAGCATAAGATAACATTCGACTCCTACTTCTTATGATTTCTATATCGTCATGGCAGAAAATCAGCCAGTCACCGCTCGCGCGATCTATTCCCAAATTATAACCGGACGTCATAGATCTAGCCGCGTGAATTGGTACGAACTCAACTTCGCACGAACCATTCTCAATAGCGGAGAAACTATCCATCATGCGTTGATAATTATTTGCGCTATTGGTACACGTTATTATTGAAATAGTCGTCATGCTACACCGAAATCGCCGCTTCCAGATCTTGCAAAAATCGGCCGACACCAAGACTTGAAGACTCCAGCACCGAAGTCTTTTGTGATCCGCCCGAGCTAAAGAGCCTCAAGGCGCCCTTGATACTCCCATAATCCAGAGCTCCTGTGTATTCGACTATGGATTCCTTCATTACCTCTGGGCGCTGCCCCGTAGTCTCAGACAGGACCACACAGCCACAGGCTGCCCCAAGATATATTCTCGGCTCAAAAGAAGGCATTTCGTCCGCGTGAATATTGAGGACGACTTTCGATCTTCTGAATAAGGCAGCCAAGGCTCGTCCGGACAATCCATGGGCCACCCATACAAACTTCAAGTCCGTCGAACGCAAAAAGTCGAGCTCTGCGACCCTGTGTGGTGTCGGCTTACCTATGAAGGCCACATCTATCGGTCGACGGCCTGCATTTGGACGAAAGGCAGAAGTATCAATAGGCAAGGGCCGATAAGCATTGATCGGCCAGCTCCTTTTCTCGATAGCGGACTTTTTAGTCGCATCATAATATAAACAATAGTGATAGCTCTCCCAACTCATTCTGGAATACACATTACTCCGAAGTGAGCTTTCCGGTGTCTCAAATTGTCCAGGCAATTGGATTGGCTCACTAAGGAAAGCGACTCTTTTTCCCGTGATCGACTTGATATATTTCTTTGGGTATAATTCCGGCCTGTAGAATACCGTTAAGTCGGGCCTGAAATTAATCATCCTGGTTAAAAAAGAATAATCCCACTCATCGACGTCGAGACACAATATATCATCTCTTCCCCTCCAGTTCTCGGGGAAATGATTCTCGAAGTAAGTATAAGGTCCAACAAATCCGATCCGCATTTTCGACACACCTACTTACCCATCCACCCCTTGAGGTACCGAAGCGGTGCAGTCACCCTCCAACTTGTTGACGCCTCATAATGCTGCCGAACTGTCTGCAACTGATTCTTATAATGCTGCAGGGCCCACTGAGCATCGGTCAATTGCTTCCTCATTTCCTTGACTTCGCCTGAGCTGGATTGATCGCCAGGATCAGCGACGAGCGGCGGCTCAGACGGCATTTCGGCGGCTAGATACGCGGAGCGAAGAGGCAGAAGTTCTGCAATCTGCGACACAGTGGCACGATAAGCGTTGAATAAGCGCGCGTCCTCGACGAGCCGCTTGAGATACGGATCACTCAAGCTCTTCGCTCCAACAAACAGCACACCCAATCCATGCGAATGCGTAAATTCTAACGAGGGAAACCTATGTTTTAGCTCCCCCCAGAGCCGCCATACCCCAAAATCACGTTCGCGCACGCTAATATCATGGAACATGACCACACCTCTGTCACTCATGACTGGCAGCCAATTTTCATAGTCGTGTTTAACCGCCTCATATGTGTGCAATCCATCGATATGAAGCATGTCGACAGGCCGGTTTTCAAACTCCGCCTTCGCCTCATCAAACGTCGATCGAATGAGGTTAACACCCGAAAAACTCCGACCTAGGAACGACTGGAGGTCATCATATATTCTATCTCCCTCATAACGCCCGGCATGGTCATCCCCTTCCCAAGTATCCACGCCCCACAAATTGGTCCTTAAGTCATAACTTTGCGCGGCTGTAGCTGCAGCAATCAGGCTGGCTCCAAAATGGACGCCGAGATCAACGTAGTGCGCAGGTTTCAGATTTCGAAACAGCACAAACAGAAAAGGAATATGGCCACCCCATGCCGTAATCGGCAGCTTTCGAGGCAGGGAGAAGAGAGGGGCTATATATCTGTCCTGCACGTCAACAGGATCGGAAGAAGCAACGTCAATCTGATCCGCATTCTGGCTAACTCTAGTTTCACGTCCCATTGAATTCTTTCCCAAATTTTCTACGGACACCGCAGAAAGAACTTCACCATCCGATCTGAATATCGTTCGACCGGAGCCGTCAAGCAAATAAAATCCGTCAACTGCCGGACCGACTCTAGGAGAACCCTCCATCAATTTTTGCGGATCAAATCCACTTCGAACATAAGGAAAATTGAAATCGAGCTGAACAGGCCGAGTTCTCGCCTTTAGATCGATGTCAGGATAAAGTAATCCGATATTCTTAAGATCATTATCAGAAAGATCCTGTCTCTGTATAAGATCATCGTGCTCGATCCAGTGAGCTCCGAGGCGGTTCTCGTTGAGAAACCTGTCCTCTCGCACGACTCTTGCGGATAACTTCATCTTCCGCAGATACTTATCTCGAAACGGGATTGGCATATGAAGCAAGCCGAGGGAAGATACCTTAGAAGGCAAAACCGAATTCGGAATACCTATGACGGTATGATAACCCTGCGTAATGGTCATCTCGGGATATGAGCGATAGAGCTCCCGAGATATCCCAACCTTGGTATATTTTGACGGCTTCGATAGTGTGACAAATCCTTCCGAAAAGCTACTCCTCCCGTCCAGATTTGTCGGAACTATGTTTCTCCAATTGAAATTGAAGTATCCTCTATTATTTGCAATTCTTTTTTCTAATTCTTTTCTGCTTTCGAACGGAAGATACTCGTCGCAATCTAAAAAAAGTAGAAAATCTACGTCAAAAACATCGAAAGCTAACCTTGAAAATATATTAGCCAGCTGGGCCTGAGGATATCCGCTCGATATAAGCTTGAAAATCTCCGCTTTTTCTAACCTTTCTCTTATAAAAGCAGAAGAATTGTCGTCAGACGAGTGATCCACAAAGAACGCTAGATCGAAAAACTCATCGATCTGATCGCAAAAAGGACCAAGTATCGCCTCTTCATTTTTAAACATTGTAAAGCTAGCGATACGCATCTACTGTGCACTCTTGCTTTTTGTCTTCCGTCGAAACATTGACGCCATTCGCCACACATAGCTTGTATAAACCGCTTCGAGTTCCTCTAGGACGTGCTGCTTTGCACTGAGAGCCTGATCTCGTTCTCGAAGAATCTTTTCTTGACTGGCGCGGAGTCCTTCCAATTCCTGGGTCAAAAATTGGGACTGACCCTCTGCTTCGCCCACGATTTGCGCTAGCCGATCCACTTCTGCCATCAATTCGATTTCGCGAGCGCCTGCATCCCTCTCCCTTGCTTCCCGATCCGCGGTCAACGCTTCGATTCTCGCCAATTGCGCGTCGGTTAGGTGTTGAAGAGCGTCCTGCTGCCTCGCCAGGGACGCATCTTTCTCAACCATTTCTCTTCGGAGACTCTCAAGTTCCTCCATCCGTCGATCGATCTCTCCCGCTTGCGTCTCAGCGAGATGCACAATCTGGGAATACTTTTCAGCGGTCATACCCGTGCGAACGCGCATCTCAGGAAAAAAGGCCTCACCGAACACCGGACTGACGCTATTGAAAGCATCTCTTATTGTGTCAAGCCGTGCCATGGCTCCAGCGTCGTTCGGGTCCCGTTCGAGTATCATCAGCGCGCTATATGTGTCCTTCACCCATCTGGTCGTGCGCGGATCGGCTTCAAGACGTTCTCTGCTTGCAACATGATGCTGATGCGCCACAGAAAAATGCGTTGAAAGTGCTGTCTCTGCGTCAGCGATTGGCTGCGGCCACTTTATCTGGAGGGCGGCTGTCATTCTTTCCACCCCAGGGCGCCAGTCGTCGAGCATAGTCTCGTATGATAAGAAAACGCGCGGGTAGTCGCGTGTCGCATACTCAGCTTCTAGCTCATGCCGCAACCACAAAAGCGCGCTGAAGCCGTGGGTAAAACTGCCTCGCTTTTCAAGCGAAGCGACGACTGCGAGCGGGTTGCGCTCAGTCAGCACGTACCGAACATCGACGCGCATGCGCTTCAAGACTTCCGCATAAAGCGGAACGAAACGCGAAATACGCGGCTCCTTGAGTACGAAGACCGGGGCGCTGCCATATTCTTCGTCGATAAGCCGTGCGATCTCTGCTTTGTAGAAACGCAGGCGCGGTGCGCCGAGATCGGCTTGGTCGAAGGATCGCCAGTCATCCCAACTGCTTCCTGCTTCGGTCAGCATCTGATCGTGCAGTTCTATAAGACGTGCCGGCTCCCAATGGCCGGCGGGATTCGTCGGATTGGCGCCCAGCATGTTCTTCGGCAATTCCGCGCCAAGCAGACCGATCGCCCCCGTCAGTGCGCTGGTGCCCGAGCGGTGCATGCCGAGCACCATGATGCACGTGCGCTCGGCTGCTTTCGGCTTTGCCTTGCGGTCAACAGGCGTGGCATCACGCGTGTTTTCCGGTGAAGGGTGTTTATTCATTCCGTCAATGCCTATTTCGTCCCATCGATCACAAGCCGCCGCACCACCGTCTCCGTCGATTGCCGCCAGTCCGGCGCGTTCCAGCCGAAGACGGAGGCGAATTTCGCGCTCGATAGCCGGGAATTGGCGGGGCGACGCGCCTTTGTCGGGTAGTCCATCGTAGCAATGTCCCGTACCCGCGCCCAAGGACCACCAGACACGCGGCTTGTGTCCAGGATATGACGGGCAAAGCCGCTCCAGTTGGCCTCGCCGGTTCCGGCCAGGTGATAGGTGCCGGGCGCACCGAAGCTCTTGCCGTCATGCAGCTGTGCTGCCGCATGCAGGATTGCGTCGGCGATATCAAGTGCGGATGTGGGATTTCCCCACTGGTCGGCCACCACCGAAATCTCGTCGCGGTCGGCGGCGAGCCGCAGCATGGTCTTGACGAAATTCTTGCCGAACGGGCTGTAGACCCAGGCCGTGCGCAGGATCAGATGGCGCGGGTTGGCTGATGCCACCGCCTGCTCGCCGGCAAGCTTGGAGGCGCCGTAGACACTGGCTGGTGCGGTCGCGTCGGTCTCGACATAGGCGCTGTCCTTCGAGCCGTCGAAGACATAGTCGGTCGAAAGGTGGATGATTGGAACGCCCAGCCGCCTTGCCGCTTCCGCAACCTTGCCCGCGCCGACGGCGTTCACCGCGAATGCCAGGTCGGGCTCATCCTCGGCCTGATCCACCGCCGTGTAGGCAGCGGCCGACACGACGATGTCCGGCTTGGCGGCCGCAATGGGTTCGATCACCATCTCGGGTCTTGCCAAATCGAGTTCCGGCCGGCCAATGGCAACGACCTCCACGCCGGCGCTTCGCCGGCCGGCCTCCAGAAGGCTTGCCGCGACCTGGCCCTCGCGTCCGGTGACGACGAGCCTCACGCGGCCCCCTTGCGCGCTTCGCCCAGTCTTTCACCGGCATAGTGCTGTTCGCGGATCGGCCCCCACCACCATTTGTTGTCGAGAAACCAGTCCACGGTTCTGGCGAGCCCGCTGTCGAAATTCTCGTTGGGGGCCCAGCCGAGATCACGGCTGATCTTCGATGCGTCGATGGCGTAGCGGCGATCATGGCCGGGACGGTCGGTGACGAAGGAAATCAGGTCGCGATAGCTCTTGCCACCGGCCCGGGGACGCCTGATGTCGAGCAGATCGCAGATCGTCTCGACGACGCCCAGGTTCGTCCGCTCGGAATTGCCGCCGACATTGTAGCTTTCGCCCGGCTGCCCTTTGGTGGCGACGAGTTCCAGCGCGCGCGCGTGATCCTCGACGAACAGCCAGTCGCGCACATTGGCGCCTGCGCCATAGACCGGCAGCGGCTTTTCGTCGAGCGCATTGAGGATGACCAGGGGGATCAGCTTTTCGGGAAAGTGGTAGGGTCCATAATTGTTCGAGCAATTGGAAAGCACGACCGGCAGGCCATAGGTTTCGTGCCAGGCGCGCACCAGATGGTCCGAGGCGGCCTTGGAAGCGGAATAGGGCGAAGACGGCGCGTACGGCGTTTCCTCGACGAACATGCCGCCATCGAAAGGCAGATCGCCGAATACCTCGTCGGTCGAGACGTGGTGGAAACGGAAGCGGCTCTTTCTGTCCTCAGGCAGGCCGCGCCAGTATTCCAGCGCGGAATTGAGGATCTTGTAGGTGCCGACGATGTTGGTTTCGATGAACGTGCCCGGCCCGTCGATCGAGCGGTCGACATGGCTCTCGGCGGCAAGGTTCATGACGATGTCGATATCGTCCCGGCGCAGGATGTCGAGCACCGCCCTCTCGTCACAGATATCGGCCTGCGCAAAGCGGTAATTATGCGCATTCTCGATCGGCCGCAGCGAGGCCAAATTGCCCGCATAGGTGAGCTTGTCGAGATTGGTCACGCGATAGGCCGGGTTGGCGCACAGATGCCGGCACACCGCCGAGCCTATGAAGCCAGCACCGCCTGTCACCAGAAAATTCATGCCACTGTCCTCATCCTTTGGCAATTCATCAGGCAAACACCTCGGCTGCGGCCAGTAGCGGCGCCTTCAGGTCCTTGTCCGAAAGCTGGAACCCGCCGGACAATGACGGCCATTCGATGCCGATGGCGGGATCGTCGAAACGGATAGACCGGTCATGCGCCTGCGAATAGGTGTCGGTGACCTTATACAGGACCTCGGTGTCGGGCACGAGCGTCACGAAGCCGTGCGCGAAGCCTTTCGGCACCAGAATCTGGTTGCCCTTTTCGGCCGACACTTCGAGCGCGACCCATTTTCCAAAGGTTTTCGAGCCGCGGCGAATGTCCACCGCAACGTCGAGAATACTGCCGCGGATGACGCGCAGCAGCTTGTCCTGCGCCCGCGGCGCGAGCTGGTAGTGAAGCCCTCGCAAAACGCCTGCCGCGGCGGAATAGGAATGATTGTCCTGCACGAAAAGCAGATCTATCCCAGCCTGCGCAAAACGTTCGGCATTGTAGGTTTCCACGAAAAACCCGCGCACGTCGCCATGCCGCTTCGGCACGATTTCCAGCACGCCATCGATGCCAAGGGACCTGACTTCCAGCATCTAGCCCTCCGACAGCTCGACGACACGCCGACGCAGATAGGCGGCATATTCGTTCTTGCCCAGGCGGTCGGCGCGACGCAGAACCTGGTCCGCCGTCAGCCAATCCTGTTCAAGGGCAATCTCTTCCGGACAGGCGACCTTGATGCCCTGGCGATGCTCGATGGTGCGCACGAAGGAAGACGCTTCGTGCAGGCTGTCTTGCGTACCGGTGTCGAGCCAGGCATAGCCGCGCCCCAGCCGGTGCACATGCAACTGGCCGCGCTCGAGATAGACATTGTTGACCGCCGTGATTTCGAGTTCGCCACGCGCCGACGGCCGGATGGCAGGGGCAATGTCGACGACATCATTGTCGTAGAAATAGAGACCGGTGACAGCCCAGTTGGATCTCGGGTTCTGCGGCTTTTCTTCGATCGTCAGCGCCGTCCCGGTGGCCTTGTCGAAGGATACGACACCATAACGCTGGGGATCCTCGACATGATAGGCGAACACCGAAGCACCCTTTTCGCGCGAGGCCGCAGTGCGACAAAGCTGCGACAGCCCATCGCCGAAATAGATGTTGTCGCCAAGGATCATCGACACGCTGTCCTTGCCGATGAAATCCCGGCCGATGATGAAGGCTTCCGCCAGACCGTTGGGTTGCGGTTGCTCGGCATAGGACAGATCGAGCCCGAACTCCGATCCATCGCCAAGCAGATCGCGAAAGACCGGCAGGTCACGCGGTGTTGAAATGACCAGAATCTCTCGGATACCCGCGAGCATCAAAACGCTCAGCGGATAATAGATCATCGGCTTGTCGTATATCGGCAGAATCTGCTTAGAGATTGCTAATGTTAGCGGATAAAGGCGCGTTCCACTGCCCCCGGCAAGGATAATTCCTTTCAAGAAGCTCTCCTTGACATGCCAAAGCCCCCTGGCCTTGCTGCTTGTGCTTAGGTTCCACGCAATGGCTTGTCAATCTCGGCAATCGACAAACGACCGGACCGCGTCCGGCGCCGCTCCCGGCAAGTCCACCTACTCTCATCTCGCCAACGTCAACGGCCTGGCGGGAACAAGCAAATCGTCATGGTGGGCCTCGGTCGACCCGCCCCTTTGGCTCAACCGCTCTGCAAAGCCTTTGTGAAAGATAATGCCATTCATGTAGGCAAAAATCATCGCAAGCGCCGCTGTGCGCAAGGGGTAATCAACCAGCGAATGAACCAGAAGAAACGACACCGAGAGGAACGCGGCTTTCTGCAGCGGCTCCCGCCGAACCCCAACAGACGACGCAAAAAGCAATGTCAGGTAAGCCGCGATCAGAAGAACAACGGGCGCGCCACCCTCGAGTGCCAGCTCCAGATAGTCGTTATGAGCGTGATTGACGTAGGGCTTGAAGATCATCTCGCCCTTTTCGTAAATCTGATAGACCTTCTGAAAGCTGCCGAAACCCACACCTGTCGCCCAATTCTCTTCAATCCCCGCAATCGTGGTGCGGGCGAATTCGGCTCGTCCAAATTCCGGATCAACCACCTCCGCATCGATCTTCGTCCACGCGCCTATCGTGTAGAGCGAAAGGCCGATGAAGACCGCAAGGACGCCATACCGACTTAGCCTGGAGCGAGCGGTCAGAAAGACAACCGATATTATGGTGATCGCCAATCCTATCACGATACCGGCGCGCGA
Organism: Mesorhizobium sp. M0830; assembly: GCF_040319965.1. Taxonomy (NCBI): domain Bacteria; kingdom Pseudomonadati; phylum Pseudomonadota; class Alphaproteobacteria; order Hyphomicrobiales; family Phyllobacteriaceae; genus Mesorhizobium; species Mesorhizobium sp. M0830. Next base: position 23,176 of record NZ_JAMYOR010000018.1, read on the forward strand.
ACCGGCGGCCAAAAGCAGCAGCAACAGCATTATCAATCCGAGCGATCCAGACAGAAGGTGCCCGCGGAACAGGCCGTGGCAGACAACGAAAGGGATGGAAACGAACAGCAACGCCGAAAAGTGGTTCTGGTTGGCAAACAGACCCGCATTGATCGTGAACGGCAACAACCCTTCTATGGCAACCGTATCGGAGAGTGAATACTGGATCGCGGCAGCCAAGCCGTTACAGATGACAGCCATGAAAAAGAACGGCAGCAGGCCGTAGACCTGCTCCGTACGCAAGCGGATAACGCTCAGAAAAAATGCTGCCGCCGCCGAAAAATACAGAAAACACTCGATCGTGCGCCCGACGCCGACACTGGCGAAGCGCAGCCGGGTCTCGCCAGCCAACCACGGAGTTGCGAGCAGCAGCTCCGGCCGCAATCCGCTCAAAAGGGCTGTGGGCAGCGGCACGACCTGAAAGCAGAACACGACAAGGGTCAGGGCAAGCAGCCACAAGACCGGACGAGGGATGCTCTGCCCCGATGGCCTTGAAAAGATGGCCGCGGCCGAGACGATCGCTGCAATTTCGATCAGCGTTTCGGTGTAGAGGCCACTCGCCGTGCCGCCGCCAATCAGCATCGACAGGAAAAGAACCGACCCAAGCAGATACTTTTCCCATTCCGTGGACCGGCTTGAGCGCTGTCTCACAATGAAACTCTTTCGATGCTCAGCTTGTGCATGACCAACGTGCCGACGTATCGAAATCGCCAGCTCTCAGCGATGGCTGCTGTTTCCAGCCGCAACAATTGCATCGGACACGCGCTCGGTCCGATCGCGAAATCAAGGCTCAGATGCTGCCGGTTGAATGAGCCTGCCGGAATGTTGAACCGGGCTATTTCGCTTGCCGGATCTGCGCAGCGGATGGACCAGAACAGCCCCTTTGGCAACTTCAGGTTTCTCCCGGAGGCAGTCAGGGAAATCCTGTAGGAGCCGGGAGGCAATTCGACATATTGCTGGAGCGCGGCGTTCTTCACCGGCGTGTTCAAAAATCGAACGGTGGCTCCGCTGTCGCTTTCGCCGACATCGCCCGACCCGGCAAAGGTAATTTCCAGACCGGAGCGATCGTGAACCTGCCAATCGAAGGGCTTGCCGCTGCGGACGGGTTCAAAGCCGCCGTTGAAAATATAGCCACCCAGCGTCCGCTCCTGATCGGACAGGCTGAAAAGGAACAGCCGATAGGCCGGCTCATAGTCCTTTTGCCTGATGTAGCCGTTGATCACGGCAGACAGTTCCTTCGATGTCGGTGGTGAACTCGATCCGGTAAGGTCGAGCAACAGTTGACTTGCCGCGCGCAGGCCTTGCGGATCCTGACCAAGGGCAGCGAAAAGATTGGACCTCCACGGAGCCTTTATCTTTATGGCTGCCAGGACAGCCCGGTATCCGTCCGGATCTGAAAGAATCGCCGGCATGCCCGCCGCGATGAGTGGAAAGCGGTCCGGCCACCGACGTAGCAATGTGTCGATCTCAGCGACCGCGCGTGACAGATCACCTACCTCGATCGAACGGTCGATCGATCTCTGAAGTGCATGGATTTCCGTCTTGGACAGTTTTCGAGCCTGGTCGAAGAATTCAAAGGCTTCGTCCTTCTCGCCTTGCCGGTACTTGATCTCGCCTAATAGGCTGTAGAGCCGGGCATCCGCGACATTGAAGCGAAGCGCACCCCTCGCCCTGGCAGCCAAAGCATCCAGATCAGGATCACTGCCTGTTTCGTTCAGGTCACCTGTGATGTCACCTATCAACGCATTTATGTTCAGCGGATCGATCGCAAGCGAGACGGCTGGCGTTCCGGCCTCAAGGAGCCGACTTAGCCCGATCGACGAAGCGGCCAACACTAGAACGGAGGCGACGAACCAAACGCCTGACCGCAGGAGATTTCGCGTGAGCGGGCTGGCCTGCTCCATCATCGACTTTGCCTTCGATTTTCGGGGTGCTCGCGCCGTAGTCGTAGTACTGGTAGTTCATATATTTGTAGGCATAGTTGTAGTCGAACTTGTTCACTGCAAACTTCGACATCGCCCCTCCGATCACATTCGCACCGGCCGCCCGCAGACGCCTGAGCGCCGTCTTGGCTGATTTGCGCGTGACCTGGTTGGTGGAAACGACCATCAACGTGCCCTCCGCCAGCCGGCTAAGGATTGGGCCGTCGGAAAGGCCGACGACCGGTGGAGCATCGATGATGACCAGATCGAAGCGTTTGCCGAGATTGGTCAAGATCATTGCCATCTTCTGCGAAGAGAGAAGGTCGGCCGGGTTCGGCGGAATGGTCCCGGACGTCAGTACAGTCACGTTAGGGTATTTCGTCGTCCTGAAAATGCCCGCCAAATCATCCTTGCGAACGGTATTCGTCAGAAGGTTGCTCAACCCGATCACGTTGTCGAGACCGAACAGCCGATGCAGGTTCGGTTTGCGAAGATCGCCATCGACCAGCAGAACCCTTGCGCCGAGCGCCGCGAAATCCTGGCCGAGCTTGAACGAGGTGGTCGACTTGCCTTCCGAAGGTTCCGAACTGGTCACCAGCAGCGATCGCGGCGCACCCTCCGCACCGGAGAACTGCAGCGATGTTCGCAACGAACGATAGGCCTCTGAGAGCCCGGATTTTTGATCGGCGATGCTGGCTATGAGTTCGCGGTCGTCGACAAGCGGCAGGATGCCGAGCATCGCCAGTCCCAGCTCTTTCTCGACCTGCTCCGGATTGGTGAAGGTGTTGTTCAAGAGCTCGATGATGTAGATGATCGATGCAGTCAAAGCCATGAAAAGCGCCAGCGCGATTGCAAGATTGATGCTCAGGCGTGGAGAATAGGCGGCTACGGGCAGCGAAGCGAAGTCGACGATCGCAGCGCTTTGCATCTTGAGTTCCGAGCTAACCCCAACTTCATTCAGCTTGGTGATAAGACTGTCGTACTGCGACCGATTGGAATCGACCTCACGCTTCAGGATCGTGTATTTGATATTCTTGTCGTTGAAGACGGCCTGCTGTCTCTCCATCTCCGCGAGCTTGGATTTTAGGTCGGCCTCCTTGCCTTGCGCTTCCTGGTATTTCAGTCGCAACGAATCCGTTATCGCAAGAACGCCATTGTCATAGAGCCGCTGCAGTTCCTTGATCTGCGATTGCAATTGCTGCATTTCCGGATAACCAGGCTTCAGGATGCCCAGTTTCTGCTGATACTGGCTGGACAGATCCGCCAGCTTTTCGCTGAGCTTCTGCAGACCTTCGCTTTCCAGAACCGGGCCGAGGCTTGATCCGCGTCCCTTTTCTATCTGACTCACGACCCGCCCCGCATCCAGGCGCTCCTGGATCGCCATGGCCAGCGCGGTGTTCAGGGCTTCGATGTTAGAGTCGATCAGCGATTTGTCGTCGCCAGTGACCGTGATGCCGGCGTCTTTTGCGTAGGTGACCAATTCCTCCTCGGATTTTTGCAGCTTTTGCTTCACCTGCAGAACCTGTTCCTGGATGAATTGCCTTGCCAGATCAGAGGTCTCGCTGGTCTGGTCCAGTCGCTGATCGATAAAACTCTGTGCGACCTGATTGGCTATGTCGCTTGCATATTTCGGCTTCTGATCGACAAAGGTGATCGACAGCAGGCTTGTATTGGTGACCAGATTGACCGTCAGGTCGTCCAGGATTCGCTTGATGGCAATTGCCTCGCGCTCCTCGGGCGTTTTCTCCTCGATGGAAGGCGACTTCGAAAGTCCGAACGCCCGGTAGACAATGTTGCTCAGCGAAAAGCTCGGCGTCGGAAACAGGAAGTCCGGCTTTTCGCCAAGCCCTAGCTGGAAGGTCACGCGCTGAGCCAGCGCGCGGCTCTTCAGCTTTTCACGGGCGGTCAGGAAGGCCCTGACGTCGCTGTTTTCGGAAACAACTTCGATGTCCTGAAAGACCTTCGCCGAGGGGACCAGCACTTCGAGCTGCGTCGTTGCCTGATATTTTGGTGTCTGCATCATTGTCACGATGACGCCGGCGACAAGTCCGGCAGCGGCCATCATGACGATCAACCAACGGTACTGGACAATGTAGAACAACAGCTTGAGCGGGTTGAACCCGTCATCCCGACCGGCATGGTCACGACCATAAGGACCGTAGTTTTGCGGCACGTCATAGGGGAGGTCCGCAGACAGGGCCTGTCGGGATCCGGCAACTTGGGACTGCCTGTTACGATCGAGCATGTGCGAGGTGACCCTGGGGTTGTTCGTCGTGCCCTGTCCTAAGGAATGACCGCAATGCGGGCCGCGCTGGACGCGAGACCCAGGGCATCCTTCAAATTGTTCATCGCGATTTTCGACTTGGAAGCAAACACGACGATCACATCGCCGCCATAAATGCGTGGGTTGCGATTTTTGCCGGCCCGGATTTCCTCGACATTGTAGTTTGCCACGAGCTTGTTTTGGCCGATATTCCGATAGACGAAGACCTTGCCGGCATCACCGACCGGATTGAAGCCCCCGGCAAGGGCGATCGCGTCCAGCAAAGAAGCACTGCTGGACACAGGATAGATACCGGCCTTGTTGACTTCGCCATCGACCGTGATGCGCCGGCCAATCGATTCCTTGACGAAAATCGTCACGTCAGGCGCTTGCAGGTATTTTTCACCGTAGGCAGTCTCGATTTCCTTCTCGAGTTGACGCACGGTTCTGCCGGCCGCAGGCATCGTTCCGATCAGCGGAAGCGAAATCTGCCCACCTGCGTCGACCTGAACAATCCTGTTCAAATTGTCGACCTGGAACACGCTAACCTCCAGCACATCATTGGCAGACAGGGGTTGCTCGCTGCCATTCTGCGTATTCTGCGCCGGCGGCAGATCCTTAACCACCTGCAGTGTGCCACCGCCTGAAAGAGCCCTGGAGGACGCCGCCGGCTGAAGGGCGCTGACAGGATTTGTGGACGACGTCGATGTCGACGGGGTGCTGGTGCAAGCAGATATCGCGAGCGATGCGAGCAACGCTGTCACGGTGCCTGCATTACGCCTTGCAAAATCGAAGATGCCGATCAGTGGGTCCCGCTCTTGAACAGCCGGCCAAATCCGCCGAAACGGCCTACGCTGCTGGCACCCGACCTTTTCGCATTCCGCTTTCCAATGGGCACGAGCGCCCGATTCTGCAATATCGCGTCCGGACGGTTGACCGCCAGAAGCCTCACCTCGACAAAACACAAATGCGCTACCCGCATGACGGCGAATGACGCATTCGACAAAATTACGCAAAACAGCGGGTGTCGGACCTCGGCTATCGGCTGACAGCGTCATCGTCGTCCTGCAGCCCGGTAATAAGAGCGGCGGCGCCACCAACCGCGGCGGCGCCCAAGAGAGCTGGCAGCATGACAGGCTCCGAGCTGGCAGGCACAACCGTCGCAACTGGCGTATCGAGCGAAACGCACATGCCACCTTCGACAGGATCGACCTTGATCGTGGTGTTGCCAGGAATATCGAATGCGCAGTTGGCACCCACCGCAAGCAAAGCGGACGCCTCTGCCCCGGTCATGATGCGCGCGCCCGAATACACTGGCGCTTCGGGACCCACGCCAGCATAGCCGCCGGCCTGGGACATCTGAACGTTACCATGGACCTGCGTAAGGCGACCTACCGCACCGGCGGACGCCGGCACGGTCGCAAGACAGGAACAGGTCTCCTGAGCGAAAGCATCGGGCGTTGCAAACAGAATGCCCTCTGCGGCGAATACAACAAAAACGAAAACAGCCCCGAACCTACGACGAATCCCCATTTCTACCCCACCCAAACCTGCAACTCACCCTCTTGGAATGAATCACACCGGCTCCCCCGTCAATCTCCGTCAGAGGCTGACGCCGCTGACGTCGTACTGCGTCGCCGCGAACTGTCAGAAGCGCGCAGGCAAAATCGCTTCCAGTAGGTCAACCCCCACCGCCGCCACCGGACGGCTGAATTGCGGCCGTCTGTTCGGAACCAACAAGCTTGAGGCAAATGTTGTCGTCGAGGCGGAAAATATCGAGACTCGAATTGGCCGGCACATTCAGGCTGCAGCCGCCGAACTCGATCGACGCAACAAATACGGCAGGCGCCGTTTTGCTCACAGATTCATCTGTCTTTGATCCCCTCTGCATCACCTTCGACGCACCAATTCAAAGATAGCAGATCAGCACGTAGCAGTTTTTCGATCACAATTCCAACACATTTCGCGTTGGCGGCAATTTAGGCCGATTCGTAACTGTCATAGCACAGTACTTTAGCCATATCGAATGAACAGTTTCGACCAAAAATCTCAGAAACCGACGTTACCCAGCAGAAGACCACAAATACCCTAATGCAGGAAACTCGTTGGCCGGGGCCAGGGCAGATCCATTCACTTCGCCGCAAGAGCATCCAGTCCGTGGCGGTTCAGCAAGACTTGCACATTGGACCGGCTTGAATCGACTCGCCGCAGAGAATTCGGCCCTGCGTAAATATGGCAGCCAGGTCTTCCCCCTTGGCCGTCAAGCCCTTTCATTCTTTCGCCGCGAGGCCATCCAGCTTTTCTATCTGCTGCATATACTTCGCGATGACGATAGTTTCCGAAAATTGCCGCTCGACCTTGTTTCTGCCCTCCACTCCCATCCGGCCCCTGGAGGCATCATCCATCATTGCAAACTCGATCATCTTGCTTGCCAGATCATCAGTGTCCCTCGCCTTGCACAGGAAGCCGTTGATGGCGTGGTCCACCACCTCCCTGCACCCGGGCACGTCGGTGGTGATCAGCGGCTTGCCCATCGCGGCCGCCTCGAGCAGCGAACGCGGCGTTCCCTCCCTGTAGGAAGGCAAGACGACACAATCGGCGGCACGCAGGAAAGGCCGCACATCATCGGTGGTGCCGAGATATTCGATCAATCCCTCACCGACCCATTGCTCGACATGCTGCCGACTGACGGCGGTCCGGTTCTCGACATCGAGAAAGCCGAGCAGTTGGAAACGCACACCGGGCATCTTCTGGCGAACCAGACGGGCCGCCTCGATAAACTCGCCGACACCCTTGTCCCAGAGAAGCCGGGCCACCAGAAGAAACACAATCGCTCCAGGGTTGGTGCGCGCTTCGGACGACGGAGTAAAACGCACGAGGTCGATGCCGGAGCCAGGCAAAAGCCCGGTCTGCTCCTTGCGAACCAAATTCCCAATGACGAACAGCGTCCTGTCATCGTCATTCTGAAAGAAAACCATTTTGGAACGGGCCAGCGCCACCCGATACAAGGCCTTGGCAATTCTGAGCAGAAGCCCACCGCGGACGAATGCTGTCCCCAGTCCGGAAATGTTATTTATGACCGGAACGCCGTTCAGATTGGCGGCGATGGAGCCGAACACGTTGGGCTTGATCGTAAACCCGACAAACGCCAACGGCCTCTCATGCCGCAAGAGACGCCAGAAGCGCCACAGAAGTGCCATGTCCCGCAAAGGCGACATGCCGGAATTGTCCATTTCGAGTTCGACATAGCGGCAGCCCATGGCCGATATCAGCGAAGTGTATTCGTCTCTCGGCGCCACGATGACAACGTCATAGCCATGGCTCTGCAATGCCTCGATCAGCCCCTTGCGGAAATTGACGACGTTCCAGGACGTGTTTGTCGAGACAATTATCTTGCTGCGAGCAGCCGGCATCATTGGCTCCCGCCCGGGCATGGCGAAGGCGCTCCTAACAGCACGTCCGCAAATCGCCCAGGCGACCTTTCCGACAGGGTCTCTCCATACAAGGCCGACCGATCGCCGGCGTGAATGACCTTCAACAGTGCGTCCGCGATTTCCAACGCGCCAAATCCGGCTGAAATCTCCAGGCCGGACAGCATGTCCAGATCTCCCGCACAGGGCGTGGTGACGATGCCGGGAATCCGGCAAGCCATCATTTCCAGAAGGACGTTTGGAAATCCTTCCATCGCCGAGGTGAGCAGGCCGGCGCGCGATGCACGAAACAGCGGAAATGGATTGTCTCTCTGGCCGAGCATATTTATTCGAGAGTCCAGATCGAACTTGCCGGCGTAGGCTCTTAGCTCCGCTTCCATGGGTCCCGCCCCAACCATGCTAAGCTCATAATCCTCGCCGGTTCTTCGCCTGATCTCGGCGAGCACATCAATCGCGATCGTTGGCCGCTTTACCTCGATCAGCCGGCCGCACCAGACAATCTGCGGACGACGGGAAATCATCTTCGCGTCGTCCTCCGCCAACATTTCGGTGGACATTTTGACGATGAGATCTTCGTCAACCGGGTTGGGCAACGTACACAGTTTATCGATTGCTCGCCGAGGCAACACGTCGCGCAGGCGTTCATTCATGTAGCTCGTTTGCGCGACAACCATGTCCTGGCTGCCATAGGCAGCGTAGAGCGCCCTGTAAGCCAGTGCGCGAGGGCCATTGAAGCGATCCAGAAGTACCGTGGATTCGCGAGCGATCAGCCTGCGGCTTCGAAGAACCCCGACGCTTCGGGCGGCGGCCAGGAACGAATTCACCCGCGTGTGGCTTGAGAAAACCAAATCGTACCGATGCCGGATCAGCCGCGGGGCAAGCAAAAGCTCGCTCATCGCTTTGCCGCCGCCGAAGCCGTAACTGCGCCGAATTCCATCCTGGAGTGTTCCAACGGCATCCCCCGCCGCCTGGCTACCCAGAAAGCCGATTTCGACGTCCCAGTCGGGACGGCGCGCAAGTGCCTGCGCAACCAGTTTCAGGATGGCTTCGGCTCCACCTCTGATGTCGAGCGGAATGGCGACCAGCGCGAGCTTCCTTTTCATGAGCTGCAGGGATTCACTGTTTTCGCCGAAAGACATAGGCGTAGGTTTCGGCAGCATCCTTGCCGAGAAACAGCGCCGAAACGCCTAACCAGATGCGCCAGGCGAGAAAGGCCGGCACGAAAAAATAGAAATAGGAGCTCTTCCAGAACAGACGACGCTCGATGAGTTCCAGGCCGTTCCGTTTTGCGATTGTTTCGACCTCACTGGGCAGGCACTTGTCGTAAAAAGCCGGAAACCCGTCATGACCCTTGCCCTTTTCGGGAAAGATCGCAAAAAGCAACCGTCGCTTCATGCCCTCTGGCAGGACCCGATTTAACCTTGCGAAAACAGCGTTGCGCGAGGGCGAGAAAATGGCGACCACGCCTCCCGGCTTCACGCAACTGGCAATACCACGCAAGGCGCCTTCACCGTCGCGGACGTGTTCGAGCGTCGCCTGACAAATCACGACGTCGCCATCGCCCCTGCCCACAAACGAGGTAAGGTCCGCTTCAATCTCCTCGTCGTATATTCCGCGCGGCGCTTTCGACAATTCCTGCGCGTCCAGATCGACCCCAACGATAAAAAGCCTCAGGCGCCGCTTCTCGGATAGGCCGACGAACGGCCTTGCACCCCCGCCGAGGTCATAAACCAGCGCATCGGAGGCAAGCCAGGCAGGTCCTATCTCCGTCGCAAACGTTCGGTTGCCGTCGATACGAAGGCGCAAGGGTAGAACGCTGTCCAGGAACTCGGAAACGGCTACGTTCGCGCGAATAAACTTTCGCAACATCGACACTGCCTCACCATCAATTTCGTTCGCCGAACTGTGTCCACTCGGACCAGACATCCGCGCTATATCCTGTGGAACACATAGAGCCGCGTATGATGCGAAAACGGGCCGAGCAACCGATCGGCAGCAGCCCGCAAACCTCTCAGGATGCTGTTCCTGCTGTCGTACCAAGCCTGCATCGGCTTTTTGAAAAACGTCTCGTCCTTCAACCCCTTGAAGCCACCCCTTGGTCGTGTGTCCAGAAGCTTGAAGCCGTGCTGCTCGAACCCGGAAACAATCGAGGATGGCTCCAGGATGAACTGGTAAAATCCGGCCCGCTCACCTGAAAAACTGGGGTAGAGACCTATGCTGGCCTTCAATCTCCTGAGAGGAGAAATGCTCGGCACCGTCACGAAGGCAATTCCTCCCGGCCGGATGATGCGGCGCATCTCCAGTACGATCTCGCGGTACCCGTCGAAGAAGTGCTCGATCACGCCGAGAGACCACACTCCATCGAAGAATTCGTCCGCGAAACCTGTTGCCCGAACGTCCCCAACCGTCACTTGTAAATGCGGCGCGGCGCGATTCACCATCCCCACGGTCTTTCTCGCAAAGTCGATACCATATGCGGAAAAGCCCGCCTGATGCAGGCCGTAGACCGTGTTGGCCAGGCCACATCCGGCGTCCAGAACCTTGGCCGATCCTGACAGATATCGTTTGGTCGTTTCGACGACAAAGCGATCCGGCCTCGAAACAGTCCCTTCGGCCCAGTGGGAATCCCAATAGTCGTCGTCGGCTATCGTGCCGACATGGACGATCCGGACGTTCTTCTCGTCATAGAATGCCTTCTTCTCATTCATTTCCGGCATCCGACCGGCCATAAAAAAGGGTTCGCTGCGTTGCATCAGGCCCATTGTCCGCAATCACACCCCTTAACGAGAAAAACGAACAAGCCGCGGCTATGGCATAGCCGGACAGGAATGCCATTTCGCTGCCAAGCGGCAGCCGCCACCACAGACTCAATGCCGCCAAACAGCAGCAAGCCAATGCTCCTGCCGCGTAGGAATAGGTCAGCGTCCTTGCGTTGTTCGAGCGGAGCGCAAACGGATCGATGACCACCTTTTTCGTCCTGTTTACCAGGACAGCGCAGGAAACGATCGCAAAGACCGCTGGGTGGAATGACCTTCCCAGCCATCCGGACGCATAGCCGGAAAAAAACAGGCCGATTATTCCCACGGCAGACGCGACAGCAAAAATCAGCGCAATGGTCGCGCCCTCGAACAATCCGCGCCGAAACGCCCTGACCTCTCCATTTGCGGCATTGAGAAACGCCCGCGGCACGAACACGAAACTGGCCGCATTCATAAAGAAGCCGACGGAGCGTTGCGAGAGATCGACACAGAACGAGAAGACGCCGAGAAGAGCCTGAGAGCCAAACAACAAGATGATGTATCGAATGCCGACGAACACGCCGCTCTCGGCCAGATTGCTCAGCACAAATGCCCAGCCTGTGGCCAGAGACCCGCCAAGATAGGAAAGGCGCGGCCGCCTCAGATTCATCGGTCCCAGCAAGGCAAATGAAATCAGCGCTCCGGCGAAATAGCTGAGCGAAAAGGCCGTAAGAGCAGAACCTACTTTTGCATCTCCGGCAAGCAGGACTACCGCTCCCGCCTGGTATGCGACAGCCTGGCCAATCGCTGACCAACCGTACGCCCACAAGCGCAGCTGCGACCTCAGGACCTCCTGAAGTGCGGTGTGCAAGCCAAACGAAACGATGATGGTTGCGGCGACGGCGTTGCCAAATCCGAACCACGCCAGCGCCGATCCAGCCAGGATAACAAACAACGCCACAATGGCCAGCGCAGCCAAAATAGACGATACGTACTCTCTACCCATTGCAGCGGCATGCATTTTTGCAGAAACCGGCATTATCGAATAGGTCGCAGTTCCAAAAACAAGCGTCGAGATGAATAAAACGGTCGCAATCGTCGTGCTGAAAATCCCATACTGCGCAGTTTCCAGATGGCTTCCGATGTATAGTAAAGTCACTATGTTCAAAAGGCCTGGCACAATTCGTATGATGACGGCCTCCACGAATTTCCACAGGCAGGATATTTTCATGAGATCACCCGTGCTAGTGACCTCTTGAGCAAGAAGGGAAAACTCAACGCACCAAAGCGCAAGCAGGCAAGGACCGCCTTGCTCAGGAAGCGGCCCGAGCGATATCGTCCACGCCAGAATGCCCTGATATAATTCAAGTTCAGCAACAACAGCGGGTACGCATTTTGCCGCTGAAGACGCCGAATTCTTGCCGTCATCCCCTCCGCCAAATACCTCTTTCGTCCGACATCGACGTTGACACAAATGACATCGTGTTCGATCGCCAATCTGGACCAGAGAAGAGATGTTGGAACGCGGCGGAACCGCCCCGCAGGGGGCACGGCAACCTGTTTCAACAAGGCAGTTCTGATGACCTCTTTCCTGTCGCCGACTACACCTTCGTCGGCTCGCATCCTGATCAGGTTCGTACGCTCAGACGGGAACCGGTTTGCTGCTGCATCTGGTCCCTCGAGAACCATGGAGAACACAAATCCCGCAATCTGCTCATCGGCACCTTGCCGGGAGAGACGCTCACAAACTTCCGGCAAGCGGTCGGTGAAGAGATCGTCGTCATCATCAAAAATCATGCAATAATCGCCAGTGGCGGAAGCGATCGCCGAAAACATCGCGACCCCTCTGCCGCCATTCGGGCCAGCTGTGACCACCAATCTGGCATCGCGAGACGCGATCTCCGCAAGCGCTTCGCTTGTCCCGTCCGTCGAACCGTCGACGTGGACACATATTTGCACTGGACATTTTGCGCGCAGCAGCTCCTGAACCAGCGCAGCAACGCGATCCCGCCGATTGAACGTGGGGATGCAAACGCTTAACAGCGCCTGGGACCGCAATGGATTGCAATCTGCCTGTTTGCGAGCCGTTTCGATCCCCTCTCCCCCTGGTTGCGCGGTCATGGAACGCAGCTACGCGCGGATCCGCCGGGAACCGCCAAAACCAGGCCTATCCCCGTCCAAAATGCGCCAGGTACCACTCGACAAATCGTCCGACGCCCTCGGTCACCGTCGTCGTCGGACGATAGCCCACCGCCTGCTCCAGCGCCGACGTGTCGGCAAAGGTGTCGGGCACGTCACCGGGCTGCAGCGGCAGCAGTTCGACGATGGCTTTCCTGCCCAACGCGTTTTCCAGCGCCTCGACATAAGCGGTCAGCTTCACGGGGCTGTTGTTACCGATGTTGAAGATGCGCCAGGGGGCGCTGCTCGTGGCCGAATCCGGATGGCTGGAATTCCAGGCGGTGTTGGCTGTGGCCGGGCTGTCGCTGGCCCGCACGACGCCTTCGGCGATGTCATCGACATAGGTGAAGTCGCGCGTGTGGTTGCCGTTGTTGAACAGCTTGATCGGCTCGCCGGCAAGGATGCTTTTGGTGAACAGGAAAAGCGCCATATCCGGGCGCCCCCAGGGGCCATACACGGTAAAGAAGCGAAGCCCGGTCGTCGGCAGCCTGAACAAATGGCTGTAGCTGTGTGCCATCAGTTCGTTGGCGCGCTTGGTCGCCGCGTAGAACTGCAGCGGATGATCGGCCGGCCGGTGCTCGGAAAATGGCATGTCGGTATTGGCGCCGTAGACGCTCGAGGTGCTGGCATAGGTCAGGTGCGCAACGGCGCTGTTGCGGCAGGCTTCCAGCATGTTGGCGTAGGCGATGATGTTGCTTTCGACATAGGCATGCGGGTTTTCCAAGCTGTAGCGAACCCCGGCCTGGGCGGCGAGATGGATCACCCGGTCGAATGCGTGGTCGGCAAAGCAATCGTCGACCACGCTTTTGTCGGCGAGATTGCCGCGGATGAAATGATAGCCCGCATTGGTCTTGCGGCTCGCTTCATCGAGCAGCCCCAGCCTCGCCTCCTTGATCTGCGGATCGTAATAGCTGTTGACATTGTCGATGCCGACAACCTCATCGCCGCGCTCCAGCAGCCGCTTCGATACGTGATAGCCTATGAAGCCGGCGGCGCCGGTGACCAGAACCTTCATCAGAAGCGCCCATCCGTGACATGTCTGGGGAACAGACCCTTGATGTCGTAGATGACGCCTGGGGTCTTGCAAAGCGCCTGCAGGCCATCGACGCCCGGCGCGCGGAACTGCCTGTGGCCGACGGCCACAATGACGCCGTCATAGGGCTCGTCGGGAATATCCTTCATGCTCGTTATGCCGAAGGCGCGCGCACATTCCTGCGCGTCGACCCAAGGATCCCAGATGTCGATGCCGGCATTATACTCCTTCAACCGGGAGACGATATCGGCGACCTTGGAATTTCTCAGGTCCGGGCAATTTTCTTTGAAAGCCGCACCCATCACCAGTATCCGGCTGCCGACGACTGGTATCCCCTTGCGCATCATCAGGCGGGCCGTCTGATCCGCAGCATGCTGACCCATACCGTCATTGATACGGCGGCCAGCAAGAATCACCTCCGGATGATAGCCAAGTTCCTGAGCCTTGTGGGTAAGATAGTAGGGATCGACCCCAATGCAGTGACCGCCGACTAGACCCAGCGTAAAGCGCAGGAAGTTCCATTTGGTGCCGGCGGCCTCCAGCACCTCGGACGTGTCGTTGCCCAGCTTGCCGAAGATGAGCGATAGCTCGTTCATCAGCGCGATGTGGAGGTCCCTCTGGGTGTTCTTGATGACCTTGGCCGCCCTGACCTCATCGCTGCTGGCTTCCAGCGTATGGTCCTCGCCGCGCACCAGCGCGTCCACCCTCGATTGGTTGATGTCGAAGCCGACAACATCCCTGGTGGCACCGAAGGCGACCGCCAGCGGCAGGCCGACGTAGCCAAGTCCGACGATGGCTATCTTCCTGGAGGCGAGATCCATCTGCTTCCTGTTTGTTATTCAGATTCATGCTTCGCATTGCGCTATCGCGCGCCAAACCCGGTGATCATTGTTTTCGTTGTCTTGAGCGTTATCAGAACATCAAGCCAGGGTGAAAAGTTCTTTATGTAATAGAAGTCGTAGTGTAATTTTTCCATGACGTCATCGACGGCGGCTACATGCCCCTGATTTACTTGTGCCCAGCCGCTTATACCTGGCCTGACAATATGCCTGTAGCGGTAGAACGGCAACTCAGTCTCGTACCACTGCGACAGCACGACGGCTTCCGGCCGCGGCCCGATCCAGCTCATTTCACCACGCAGAATGTTGATGGCCTGCGGCAACTCATCGAGCCTGGATTTTCGCAAGAAACGTCCGACGCGGGTGATGCGATCGTCGTCGCACTTGGTGATCGCCTCCTCCCTGTCGCTACCGGCCTCGCCATGTTGCCGCATCGAGCGAAACTTGTAGACCGTGCAGATCTTGCCCCGGTACCCCATGCGTTGCTGGCGAAACAGCACGGGACCCTCTGAGTCCAGCCGGATCAGCAGCGCTATCGCCGCCAGCACGGGGGAAAGGGCGACAACCAAGACAAACGCGGAAATCCAGTCGGCCGCCTGCTTGATCTTAAGATAGGCCTGGTTCGGGTTGAGGGAGCCAAGCGTGTTTTCGGACAGATGCTCGATCTCGACCCGACCGGTCAACGATTCCCTGACTTGCTTGACATGGTATACGGGCGTTCCCGAAAGGGCCCGATCGGCGATGTACCGCTCCCATTCCGCGCCAAGATCGGCACGCAGATCGACGACCACGCCGCTGGCTGTTTCAATGACCGTGCTGGTTGACTTGATCCAGAACCAGTGCACCCCGGGCAAGGTCTTGAGACGCTCGACATCTCCGCCGGGAACCACGACGAGCCGGTGTGGGTCGAGATGCCGCGTCAACAGGCTCAGGCCGAAATACCAGAGCGTGGACTGCGTGAAACTTGCTGCGGCCTGGAACCGGCTGTACTCGAACCGGAAAAAGAAGATGGTCAGGAAGACAGCCCCGTAGGACAAGGCAAATGTCGGCAAGATGTAGCTTGCCGCGGCCACTCCCGGGAAATTTCCGATGCGGCGATAGGAGAGGAAACCCGCAAGGTGCGCAATCGCCGCGGCAGTCACCGTTACCTGAAGGTATGCCGAATAGATAAACTCAGGATTGAAGACAATCCGGATAATGGCGGGGGCAAAAATCGCGAATGTCAGTCCGCCAAGCAGCTGAAATCGAATCCTGAACAGGAAATGCCGGCTTCCGACAATAGTTGAAGCCGCGACATTCAACGCCTTGCCCCTTGCCCCGAAGTTGCTGCCACGGGCCAGCGCGATTCTGCATCTGACCTACCCGTTCGTTCGTAGAACGAATCGAACATCTCACCCCCCGGCGATCCGACATAGTCGAAGAGCAATGGCTACGACACTTCGTCTCCGCTAGCAAGTATCTATTTCATATCAATAGTTAGCGGAAGTCTTGATCAACAGCATTGCTTTTTACGCTTTAGAAAAGCCGCTCTGCACGGAACGTCGATGCCAGGATTATAGAGGCAATGATACGGTGCAGTTCTCCGTGCGAGGCGCGCGGGAGCTTGGGCAGATCGTTTTCGGGGGCGAGGAATCTTGTGTTCCCGAACCCATGGATCCTTTGACGGGAGCTGGTCGGATGCCTATGGCCAGCCGGCAGGTGCCGATGATCGGCCATGTGCCGACGAACAGGATGCGCTGTTTCTGGAAAGCTAGGTGAGGTCACTTGGCGGACACCAGGCCGAAGTCCGCCAAGTGCCGTGTTCCAGCCGGGCTTGACCGCTCAAGCCGCCGGCACCCGCTCGCGTTTCAGCCGCGCTTCAGCAACGTCCACACGGCCGGTACAAGGCTTGCCGCGAGCGCCACCTTGATCAGGTCGCCGACGATGAAGGGAACGACACCGAACTGCCACGACTTTTCCGGGCCGATCAGCAGCGCCAGCCAGGCGAAGCCCATGGCCATCATGACGATTTCAGCAACCAGCATGGCGTTGAAGAGCTTGATCGGATGGCGGTCCCAACCGCGATCGGCGGCCCAGCCGACAAGCGCTGCCATGACGACGAAGCGTGCGAGATAACCGCCGGTCGAGCCGAGCATGTAGGCAATGCCGATGCCCTTCTCCGGGGTGCTCTGGAAGACAGGGAAGCCCATGGCGCCCTCCGCCATGTAAAGCAGCAGGGTGGCGACGCCGAGACGCATGCCGAAGGCGGCGGCGATCAGCAGCACGGCCAGCGTCTGCATCGAAATATCGACTGGCCCGAGCATCACCTTGGTCTTGGCCGACAGGGTCAGCAGCAGCGTTCCGGCGATGGCCAGGAAAAGCTGCGTTGCCAGTCGCGCCGCGCCATTTTGCGGCAGAGCCAGAGAAACAAGCGGACGCGTCGTTGTTGCAATTGCCATGGTATTTCCCCAATCCGGTTGCCGCTATCCGATGTTCGCGGCCTCACGTTCTCCTATATTGGCTTGCGTGTTATGCGGCAATCGGTTTTGCCGTTCCTGAAACAAGGCACCGATGCATCCGCCATGGCACTCAAGTTCGATACCAGCTTCGATCCCCTTTATGGCAAAGGGGTAAGCGTCGCGCCTGACATCCAGCGCATCACGGCCCGCAATCCGAGCCCCTTCACCTTTCACGGCACTAACAGCTACATCGTTGGCAACGATACGCTGGCCGTGATCGATCCGGGCCCGGACGACGAGGCGCATCTGCAGACCCTGCTTGACGTGATCGCAGGCCGGCCGGTCAGTCATATCCTCGTCAGCCACACGCACCGCGACCACTCACCGTTGGCGGCCCGGCTGAAAGAGCGCACCGGCGCCGTGGTGCTGGCAGAGGGACCGCATCGCCCTGCAAGACCGCTGCATATCGGTGAGACCAATGCGCTCGACGCCAGCGCCGACATGGCTTTCGCCCCCGACATCACGCTTTCCGACGACGAGGTAGTCGACGGCGACGGCTGGTCGATCAGGACCGTTCTGACCCCGGGCCACACCGCCAATCACGCGGTGTTCGCTCTGGAAGGAACCGGCATCCTGTTTTCGGCCGACCATGTGATGGCCTGGGCAACCTCCATCGTCGCCCCGCCGGATGGGGCGATGGCCGACTATATGGCCTCGCTGGACCGGCTGATCGAACGTGGTGACCGTTTGCTGTTGCCAGGACATGGCGGGGCGGTGACCGCACCGCGCGCTTTCATGCGCGGCCTGAAGACGCACCGCAAGATGCGCGAGCGCGCCATACTGGAGCGGGTCAGAGCGGGCGACCGGACGATCGTGGACATGGTCAAGGCGATCTACAGCGATACCGACCCGCGGCTGCATGGCGCCGCCGGATTGTCGGTGCTTGCTCATCTCGAGGACCTGGTGGCGCGCAGTCTTGTCAGCACTGACGGCGACCCGGCTATCACCGGTATCTTTGTGCCGGCGGGTTAGAACCCGGGCACGAGTTCATCCGTGCTCTCGTACGCTAGAAACGGCTGGAGCGCGCGGCCGGTTGGGGCGACTTCAAGCCCTGGCAAGAGCATTCAGGGTTAGCCGGAAGACGTGCCGCGGTCTCCAGCGCAACCCGCGAGGCTGTCATGGAAAGGCTCGGCAACACGTGCTCCTGCAACAATTCCTGGCGGTTGCGGTCCATATAGTCGTTGAAACCTGCGGTCACGAACGCGCATGGCACGAAACACGCGCCGATCTCGCGCGACAAGGTTGCCTCAGGGGCAATTGAATGGTTGAGCACGTCCGCTCCCATGTTCCGATACGCCAGAGCTTCAGCGGGGGTTGTCAATCGCGGCCCGTAGCAGTGGGCAGCGACCAACTGCTGTTCGATGCCATGGACCCGGCATTCGGCAGGCCAATGGCGCCGGGCGGTCTCGGCCAGCAACGCCGCACATCTTGGACATACGATCTGCTTGCCCGAGCAGTCGAAGCTCTGGCGGCCAGGCAGCAGTGAAAACGGGGTCTGCGACAGTTCGATGATATCGGCGCTCACCACCATGTCTCCGGGCTGGATCGCCTTGTTGACGGCGCCGACGGTCGAGCAGGCGAGCACTTGTCGTACACCCGCGTTCATCAGGACCCAGAACGCGCGGCGATGGCAGGAATGGTCGATATGGTCTCGGGGATTGCCGTGCGAATACATGCACAATGCACGTTTCGTTTTACCTTCAGCTGTAATCGACGCATCGAACTCGAGAAGCTTCCAGTTGTCGGAGCGACCGAAAGGCGTTTCAAAACTCATGTCGCGCCGCAAAGTGCGCACACCATCGACTTCGACATCTTCCGGGAAGGCAAGCCCCCAGTTTGCAGAGCCGGTGATGATGGCCAACCCTACCTGAGGTATGTCCGTTGATTGATACGCCAGATCGGCGGCTGGGTGATGATTTGTAGGCATGTTTCCAGTCTCGGTCAGGATTTTCGGCGAAGGGTCACGATCAGGACGACGGCCACGACGATGGCGGTCCACAATGTCGAGATCGCCGCAATGGTCGGATCGATCTGATCGCGCAGCGATAGGAACATAAGCTTCGGCATCGTGCTGTTGCGACCACTTGAGATGAAGATTGAAATCACAGACTCATCAAGCGAAGTCAGAAACGCCATCAATGTCGCCGACAGCAAACTGATCTGAAGTTGGGGAACAATTATTCCGCCAATAGCTCTGGCCCAGTTCGCACCGAGGCTACGAGCCGCCTGAACCTGGTTCCAGTCAAAGCGGGCCAGGGCGGGCAACAACACAATGCATGCGACCGGAATGGCCAGCACGACATGTCCAACCAGCACACCGAACAGCGTCCCGACCAGCCGTTGCGCCGCCAGAACAAAGAAGAGACCGATCGCAAGCAGGATGCCCGGCACAATGGACGGGGTGAGCAGGACGCCCTGAATGGTTACCGCGGCCTTTCCGCCGAGCCGATTTATCGAAATGCAGGCCAGCAGCCCCAGAGGCACGGCAACCATCGCCGTCAATGTCCCAAGGATGAGGCTCGTCCTGAGTGCGGCCATCCATGTCGCCGAACCGAAGAAAGTCTCGTACCAGCGCAACGAGTATGCGCGCGGCGGGAACTCGAGAAGATTGGACGCCGAAAGGGACAGCGGCACGACCACGAGCGTCGGCAGCATCAGGAACGCCATTACGAGCGCGCAAAAGCTCCACAGAAGGATGCGGGCCAGCCTGTTGTCAGGATAGGCCTCAAGCATGGGCCGCACCGTTGCGCGTCAACAGTCGCCGTGCCGCCAGGAACATCCCCCCGATCATAGCCATGACGACGAGGAGCAGAATACCCAGGACGCTCGCCGAACCCCAATCCTGAAAGGTCGATAGCGTGCGCTCGATCCGGGTAGAGAGAGGATTTACCTTGCCGCCGCCAAGCACCGCCGGTGTGATGAAAAACCCTATGGTGTAGATGAAGACGATGGTCGAACCCGAGAAGATGCCGCCGGCCGAAAGAGGCAGAATGACTGTGCGGATCACTTGCCCGAGAGAGGCTCCCATGCTCGATGACGCGCGAATGAGGTTTGCATCGATATCGCGCATCGCGGCATAAACGGGCAGCAGAAAGAGCGGCAGCATGTAGTGAACCATGCCGATGAGCGTTCCCGTGAAGTTGTAGACCAGCGGCAATGGCTCCGCTGTCAGGCCTGAACCTGTCAAAGCCGCGTTGATCAGGCCATCGCGCCGCAAGAGCACTAGCCAGCCATAGGTGCGCACCAGGATCGAGGTCCATAATGGCAGCATGACGAAAGCCATCAGCACGTTGGCGACCCTTGGTCTGGCGCTGGCCAGAGCGAGCGCCAGCGGGGTGCCGAGAAAAATGCAGATCGCCAGTGTGGCCAAGGATAGCTCAAGGGTTGTGACGAGTGCCGACCATGTCAGCCCGCTCGAAAGCACCTTCTCGTAATTGCCGAAAGTGTATTCGCCTCCCGTTGTCAGGAAGGATTGCCGGATGATCCACAGGATAGGCAATATCGCCGCCAGTCCAACGATGAACAACGCTGGCAGCGAAAGCGACAGGAAGAACCGCCGCTCGCGCAGGGCGTCTGCCGCGAGTGCGGGATCAGCGGTCGCGGTCACGCTATCGTTTCCGGTAACGGGTGAACTTTCGCTGCCGGCGCATAGGCGGTCACCCGCTGGCCGGTGGCAAGCTCGCCGCAGCCGCTGGCCAGGGCTGCCGGAATGCAGACAAGAACCTCTTGCCCGCCGCCATCCAGCGCAAGGGTAAGAAGCCAGTTCTCCCCGCGAAACGCCTTGGCGCGCAGTGTTCCTTCGAGCGCTATCCCGTCTCGCCCGACTAGCTTCTCATCAAGATGGAAGCTTTCCGCGCGGATCATCAAAGTGGCGCGCGACGCATCGGCGCCGTCGATTCTGCGCACCAGGCCTGGGGCAACAATGTTGGCCTCCCCCATGAACTCCGCGACGAAGCGGGTCGATGGGCGATCATAAATCCGCTGCGGCGTGTCGATCTGCTGGATGCGGCCGGAATTCATCACCGCAATCCGGTCTGACATGATCAGCGCTTCGCGCTGGTCATGCGTCACATAGATCGTGGTGATCCCCAGATCGTCATGCAGACGCCGGATCTCGTACTGCATGGTTTCGCGCAGATTCTTGTCGAGCGCCGACAACGGCTCGTCCATCAGCATCACGCGTGGCTCGAAGACGATTGCCCGTGCCAGCGCCACCCGCTGGCGCTGACCGCCGGACAATGCGGCAATGTTGCGCTCCGACAGACCTTCCAGTTTCACGCGGGCCAATGTGTCAAGCGCTCGCCGACGGGCCTCCGCCTTCGGCATCTTTCGCAGCGCCAACGGATACGCGACATTCGCCAGAACGTTCATGTGGGGGAACAGGGCGTAGTTCTGGAACACTATGCCGATGTCCCGCTTGTTGGGGGCCAGGCGGGTGATGTCCCGATCCCCCAACAAGAGTTTGCCGGAATCCGGCCGGACAAAACCGGCCAGAGCCATGAGCAGCGTGGTCTTGCCCGATCCCGATGGCCCTAGCAACGTGAGGAATTCGCCAGCTTGAATGTCGAGCGAAACATCGTCCAGTGCGACGTAGGTCCCGTAAGACTTGCTGACGCTGTCGATGGTGATCGGGAGCGACTCCATCATCTGCTCCAGTCTTACAGCTGAGACTCAGCGGGCCATCATCTCATCGAAGGCTTTTTGGGCAGCCTCACCGTTCTTGACCCACCATTCTGAATTCGAAAACACCGAAGTGCCGGCATTTTCAGGCGCGGTCGCAAGGGTCTTCAGACGGTCCTCGGGAATAAGGCCACCCTCATAGCCAGCAGGATTGACCGGGCCATAGGCTATGAAGTCGGTCAGCTTCGCCACGCGCGCGGGCTGTGTCATCGCCGCGATGAGCTTCATAGCTGCTTCCTTGTTCGGCGCCCCCTTCGGCACCGCAAGACAGTCGGTGCCAATGACCGAACCCTTGAACGTGTAGTCAGCCGCGCCGCCATCCGCTTTCACGGTTTGGGCCCGCCCGTTCCAGGTAACGACCAAATCCGCCTCACCATCTTTCAGCAACTGCGCCGACTGCGCTCCCGAGGTCCACCACACGGCGACATTTGGTTTGATTGCTTCAAGCCGCTTGATGGCACGATCCAGACCCTCCGGCGTGCTGAGAACGGGATAGACGTCCGCCGGTGCCACGCCATCGGAGAGCAGCGCGATCTCAATCGAGTCTTGGGCATTGGCACGCAGCGCACGACGGCCAGGAAATTTGGCAACGTCCCAGAACTCCGCCCATGTCTTCGGCGGGTTCTCGCCATAGGTCTTGGTGTTCCACGACAAGACGGTGCCATAGGAGTCGAACGGATAGCAGTAGTCGGACTTTGCGCCAGCCGGCACGGCCTTTGGGTCGATGATCTTGTAGTCGAGCGGCTCCAGCAGCGATTGTGCGGCGGCCTGCGCGCCTTCCGGTGAGCCCAGGTGAATGACGTCGGTTGTGACCGCACCCGAGGTGACCTGCATCTTCAGGGCGGCCAAGCCGTCGCTTAGGGTCTCCTCACGGACATCATAGCCAAGCTCTTTTGCAGCAGGGGCCCACATGGCCTCCTTCATGGCGTTGCCATAGTCGCCGCCCGCGGTCGTGATGGTGACTGATTGGGCATGGACGGGCAAGGCTGCCGAGATTGCGAATGCTGTTAAGGAAATGCGTAGCCAAGACATAGGTTCTCCTCCCCAATCTTTTACGAATGGTGCCTGAAAGGCCCGTTTATTTGTAATCGTAACGTTACGATTTCACCTTAATGCAAGGGAGTCAAGCTGCTTTCCACGGGAGTTCCAGATTGACCGGGATGTCGAATCCGGTAACGCTATGGAGGTCAGCAATCAGCCGGCGCTTTCGAAGTCGGGCGAACAATGGCCAACCTAAAGCAGATAGCGGCGGAACTTTCCCTGTCGGTGACCACGGTGTCACGCGCTCTGAAGGATGGGCCGGAAGTACAGCCCTCGACCATAGCCCGCGTCAAGGAGGTGGCTAAGCGGGTTGGCTATGTGCCAGATCATCATGGTCGTGCGCTGAAAACCGGTCGGACACTGACGCTGACGGCAGTGCTCCCGATGGAGACACGAGACCATCTGTCCGATCTGTTGAAGCTTCCCTTGATCGAAGGCATGACGCTGGCTGCCCGGCGAGCCGGTTATAGTCTGTCCATTTATTCCACGACTCCCGACGACGATCCCGTTGAGAGTGTGCAGCGGCAGCTTCAGGCGCGCAGCACAGACGGACTGATCATCACGCGCATGGTGTCGGGCGATCCGCGCGTCAAGCTGCTGCTGGATCAACGCATGCCATTTGTCGCGTTCGGAAGAACCGACGTGGATGTCGCATATCCTTATGTTGATATCGACAACGAACAGATCGCCTACGAGGCGACCCTGCGGCTGATGGAAAAGGGCTGTCGACGCATTGCACTGCAACTTCTCGTTCCGGAAGATCAGACGAGTGCCATGCGTCTTTCCGGGTATGGAAGGGCAATGGCCGAGGCCGGCATCCCAATCGACCAATCACTGATCGGTCATGGTATGTTCACGATGGAATTGAGTGCGGCCTGGTTCGATCGCATGCTGGCGTCGTCAGATCCGCCGACAGGCCTGGCATGCGCCAACGAACTGGGCCTTCTAGGAGCGTTACATGCTCTTGGCAGAAGAGGTCTCGTGCCAGGCAACGACGTCCACATTGTCAGTCGTGACAGCACGCGGCTGGCACGCTTCCTGCCGGCAAAGATCGGTGTTCATTTCGTAGATATGGCGGCGGTTGGACGCAAGCTTATCGAAGTCCTGGAGAGTCGGATCGTCAATCCGCTTGGGCCGTCGGCGGCGATCTTGCTGCAGGGCAGATACGAGCCCGCCGAATAGTCGGCAGCAGGCTCAAGCCGAATCTCCACGGCGACAGGCGGATCCGCCTAACAAGTTCTGAACATCACTCGGCGGGCGCCGCACCAACCTGACCGGCGACTTCCTGGTCGAGTTCGGCGAGGAAATCGACGATGCGCGCGGCGTTGTCGCCGAGATCGAAGCGGCCGTATCGCGAAGCTGACCGCATATCGACGATGACCGCATCGCCATCGTCGGTCACGCGGATCGCAACGTCGGCCGGAAGACCGATCACGAACCCCTTGGCGACGGCGGTGATGGTGACATCGTTTTGCCCGGCGAGGTCAGGATAGGGTTCGGACAAATCCCAATCGCGCCGGTCAAGGACGGTTTCGACGGCATTGACGACAGTCTCGAATGGCAGGGCGTAGCTGCGTGCACTGACCAGCGGATAGCTATCGGTCTGCAGCCGCTGTTCGCCAGGCGTCGACGGGGAAAGCACGTTCATTTCTTTCGTCCGGTCACCCACGTCGAGCGCCGGCGGCTCGTCGAAATCCGTCGAGATATCCCTGAGCGGCGGGTAGATTGTCGCCCAGTAGGCGGCGACGCCGTAAGGTGCGAGCACCAGCAGCGCCAGGAGGGCGCCGACCGTCAGGTCGCGACCGCCGCGGTCGCCGAAGTTCCATAGCCTCGAAAAGGCGAATCCGGCAAACAACAGCGCCAAGGCCGCCAGCAACGCGACAATGCCCAGCACCCACAGGAAGGCCGGTGTTTCGACGAGGTCAAAGCGGTGGCCGACGAAAACGGTCAGCAGCAGCACCGCCGAAAAAGCGGCCGTGCGCCGCGACCAGCCGGCCGCCCTCGACGTTTGCCGATCAGGAATGCTAACCATCGTCTTCTGTGCTGCCCCTACCCGAACGGAGACTTAGAACGGTTCACCGTTTCGCGGACCCGGCAAACCGCTCCATCGCCTTGTTTTGACGCAATCCCAAGGGAAAACGCTATGCGCTTTTCCTTGAATTGCTCTAGTGCCTTTTTGCGGCCACTTGAAGCCGAAACGCGCGACATCCCGTCAATCCGTCGGCAAGCGATAGTCCTTGAATTGCTGGCGCAAGGTGATCTTCTGGATCTTGCCGGTGGCGGTGTGTGGAATTTCGCTGACGAAGGCGACATCGTCCGGCATCCACCATTTGGCCACCTTGCCGTCCATGAAGCCGAGAATGTCCGCTTTGGTCGGTTCCTTGCCCGGCTTGCGGACGACGACCAGCAGCGGCCGCTCGCCCCATTTCGAATGGCAAACGCCGATGGCGGCAGCCTCGGCGACATCGGGGTGGCCGACAGCCAGGTTCTCGAGGTCGATGGTCGAAATCCATTCGCCGCCGGATTTGATGACGTCCTTGGCGCGATCGGTGATCTGCATATAGCCGCCGGCGTCGATGTGAGCGACGTCGCCGGTGTCGAACCAGCCGTCCTCGTCGAACTGTTCTGGGCCCGCACCGCCGTAATAGGCGCGGGCAACGGCCGGTCCGCGCACTTTCAGGCGGCCAAATGTCTTGCCGTCCCAGGGCTGTTCCTTGTTGTCGTCATCGGTCACCTTCATTTCGACGCCGAAGGGCGGATAGCCCTGTTTCTGCTGGACATCGAGCCGGGCATCACCCTCAAGCCCGGCATAGTCCGGCTTCAAGGTGCACAGCGTGCCGAGCGGTGACATTTCGGTCATGCCCCAGGCATGGATGACCTGGACATCGTAGTTCTGCTGAAACTTGGACATGATCGCGCGCGGGCAGGACGAGCCGCCGATGACGACCTTGTTGAGATAGGGAAGCTTCTTGCCGGTCTCCTCCAGATGCTGCAGCAGCATCATCCAGACGGTCGGCACGGCGGCGCTGAAGGTCACCTTCTCGGTGTCGAGCAGTTCGTAGATCGAGGCGCCATCCATCTTGCAGCCAGGCATGACCAGCTTGGCGCCGATCATCGGTCCGCTCTGGCCGAGCCCCCATGCATTGGCGTGGAACATCGGCACGACCGGCAAGATCGTATCACGCGACGACAGGCCCATAGCATCGGGCATGGCGGCGATCATGGCGTGCAAGACGTTCGAACGATGGCTGTAGACGACTCCCTTCGGATCGCCCGTGGTCCCCGACGTGTAGCACATGCCGGCGGCGGTGCCTTCGTCGAAGGTCTTCCAGGCGAAGTCGCCATCCGCCTCGTTTAGCCAGTCCTCGTAGGCGACCACGTTGGGCAGTGTCGTCTGAGGCAGGTGCGCCTTGTCGGTCAGCACGACCACCCGTTTCAGCGACTTGACGACGCCGGCGATCTTCTCGAGCAGCGGCAGGAAGGTCAGGTCGACGAAGACAGCCTTGTCCTCGGCATGGTTCATGATCCAGACGATCTGCTCGGGAAACAGCCGCGGATTGAGTGTGTGGTAGATGGCGCCGATGCCCATGATGCCATACCAGGCCTCGATGTGGCGCGCGGTGTTCCAGGCGAGCGTAGCGATGCGATCGCCCAGGCGATAGCCATCACGCTCCAGCCGCTGGGCGACTTTCAGGGCGCGACGATGGATGTCGGCGTAAGTGGTGCGCACGATCGGCCCCTCGATCGATCGCGACACGATCTCGCGCACGCCATGCTGCCGCTCGGCATTGTCGATGAGCTTGTGGCAAAGCAGCGGCCATTCCTGCATCAATCCCAGCATTCGATCCTCCCTTCGCGCTTTTGTGTGCGCTTTTCGGGCCATTGTGGAGCGAACCGCCGGATTGTCCAGCCGCCATGACGGTCGAGCGCTGCATTGGTGGAAAACCGCCACAATCCGGCCATCCTCGGCGTTAAGCTTCGTTAACGGGCAAGGGGGCGATTGGCGACTGAAAGAGGTTCGCATGGACGCGCAACTCGACGACAAAGCCCTCGAGAGTACGCTTGCCGAAAGTCTGACCGATCTGGTGCCGGGCACAAAGACTGTTTCCGAAGACGAATTCGTCGAAGTTGTCGGCGGCGCGCTCGAAGCGGTCGGCGGCACGCTGCTGTTCAAGATGTGCGTCCAGAACCACGGCGAAGGCCAGCATGTCGCGGCCGCATCCGTCGGCGACGGCGGCAATCGCCAGTTCCTGCTGCTCACCCTGCCGACCGGCGGCGGCCCATTGAAGGTCGAAACCGCGTCGAGGAGCAGCAACCCGGTCGCCGGCATCGCTGCCGCCTATGCCGGCCTCATGGACGTGTTCAAGGCCGCCGCCTGATTGCTGGCGACAGGTATTTCAATTTGCTTCGGAGGCACGATCCGTCTTTGTCGGCCGATTGGGGCCTGCGTGTTGCATGGCCACGGCCGGCCTTGAACAATGCCCTTGCGCGACACATCTGAAAATCGACGCAAGGAGAACCCGCATGGACCAGATCACCAACCCCGCCCCCGGTTTTCAACGCAATCCCGACAAAGTCATCACCATCGAGCCCTTTGCCGGCACAGTCACCGTGCGCGCCGGAGACGCGGTCATCGCTTCATCCACGAGGGCCAAGGTGCTGAGTGAGCCCCCCTATCCCGCGGTCTTTTACATTCCGTTCGCCGACATCGATTTCGGTAAGCTCGCCGGCACCGAACACTCGACCCATTGCCCCTACAAGGGCGACGCAAGCTATTGGAACGTGCTGCCTGCCGGCGAAACCGGCCAGAACGCCATGTGGGCCTACGAGCATCCTTTCGACGAAATGGCTGAGATCCGTAACCACGGCGCGTTCTATGCCAGCAAGGTCACGATCGAAGCCAAACCGGACTGACCGATTTTCGAACCCAGGCGAACTCGGCGTGAAGTGCGTTGAGATTCAGGTCAGGCCGAGTCGAGAATGCTGGGTTCCGAGAACCGGAACGGAGCGGACTTTTGGTCCGTGAGTACCGGAAGCGCAGGAAACCAACATTCGCAGGCCGGCATCACCTGAAGATCAATGCACCGGTCAGTCGGTGGTGCCGTGATCGCCAATGCCATCGGCATTGGCATCGTCGAGCCGCACAAAGGTCAGGCCCTTGGCCTTGAGCGCCAGGAGCCCCTGCACCACGCCTTCGCCGGCGGCATGGGTCGGCTGGTTGATGTGCGAGATAATCACGTCACCGTCCTTGGCCGCCGCAATGCGCCGCGCGGTCTCCTTGGCGCCAAGCAATGAACCGCCGTCGCCGTTTATCGAGAAGCCCGCGATCTTGAAACCAAGCTTGCGGATCATGGCGATAGCCGACGGGCTGTATTCGGCGGTTGCGCCCCGAAACCATTTCGGCGCCGGCTCGCCGGTCCCGGCAAGAGCGGCGGCACCCGATTCGACCTCGGCCAGCACCGCATCCGGGCTGCCGGCGCTGCGGATACCGTAGATCTTCCTTGGCGTATCGACCGCCGGGATATGATGGCCGCCGTGATTTTCCAGCTCAAACAGATCGGGATGGGCGCGCATGATCTCGACGGCAGCGGCGTTTCGCTTCAGCCAGATGCCGGTCACGAAAATGGTGGCGGGGATCTTGTTTTCCACTAAAGCTGAAAGAATCCGGTTGTCGGTCTGTCCGCCGCAGGCATCGAGCGTGAGCGCAACCCGGCCGGCTCCGCTCGTCTCCGCCCTGATGTGCAGCGTGGGCTCGACGAGCGGCGCGGCATGGCCGGCGGATACCATCGCCAACGACATGGCGATCATGCAGAGATTTTTTCGCAGCAGGCGCATCAAACCTAATTCCTGACCGGTCGTTTCAAGCCGGCATGCCAAGACCCGCATGAAGGCGGAAATCGGGATGGTGGATAGCAGGAAAGTGGCTGTCGCGACAATTTGACCGTTCGTGTGGTGAAAAGGCCATTGCGGCGATAGCGGTTGGCTGCGCGACGACGATGTCAGATGGCGCGTCCTAGCTTCATTTCGGTGCGCGAAAGAACCTCGCGCACCGCGTCGACAACCGGCTTGACCTCCAGGCCCCAGACGCAGCAGGCCTTGCTGGGATCCGGCGCGCGGCAGAGGCCCTTGGCCAGGCAGTTGCAAGGCATCGGCGGCTGGAGCGAGATGCTGGGCACGCCGACAGGACCCCAGCGCGACGGACGCGTCAAACCGAACAGCCCGACAACCGGGGTTCCGGTGGCGGCAGCCATGTGCATCGGGCCGCTCTCGTTGCCGAGAAACAGCCGGGCCTGCTTCAGCACCGCCAGCAGACTTTCGAGCGACAGGTCCCCGACGAGATTGACGACCGACGGCGCGGTCCTGGCGACGATACGTTCCGCAATCTCCTGCTCGTCCGGGCCGCCCACCAGGACGACGTCCAGATCGGTTTCGCCCATAATCTCGCCGATCGCCGCGGCAAACCGCTCCGGCTGCCAGCGTCGCCCCTCGAAGCTTGCACCTGCATGCACGGCGATGAAGGCGTTTGGCCGCAGGTGGTGCTTGCCCAGCAGCGCCAACGCTTTCGCCGTCTCCAGCGGCAGCGGCTGAAGGCTCGGAATCACCTTGCGGAGTTCGATGCCGAGCGCTTCGAGCGGCGAGAGGTAGCGGTACAGAAAATGCTGGCCATCAAAGCCGTAGGGCTTGGCAAAGATATTGGCGGGCTGGCGCTCCAGCATACGCAAGGGTCTTTCGGAAGGATTGTAGCCGACGCGGGTCTTTGCGTTGACGAGCCCGCTGACAATGCGCGACGTCTTTGAATCGGTCAGGTCGATCGTCAGGTCGAAACGGAACCGGCGTAACGCCCGCACCATGGCGTAAAGCTCTTTCCCGCGCTCGAGGTTAGTGCCGCGCATACGGGCGCGCCGAAACGTGACCACCTCCGAAGCGATGCCATGAGCGATCACGAAGCTCTCGAAGCTGGCCTCGCACAGAAATACGACTTTGGCGCCGGGGAATTCGAGCCGCAGGTTTTCTGCAAATGTCGAGGCGAGGACAAGATCTCCGATGAACTTCGTTTGGATGACCAGGATAGAGCGGAACGGCACGGGTGAGGTCTGCAACATCTGCTTCCGGGGACAATTGGCGGGATAATCGCAAATTGGGCGGGAACAGTGGCGAGATTATGCAATGCCTTCAGCACGTTCGTGTGACTTGGCTTACAAAACGGTAAGCTCAGCCTGGATAGACTATCCGCGGCCTGACTTAGAGCAGTTCACCGTTTCACGAAACGGCGAACTGCTCTAACTCTTTGTTTTGACGCGATTCCCCAAGGGAAAGCGCTGCGCGCTTTCCCGGGAAAAACCGTTTCACAGTTTTCCTGGAGTTGCTCTCGCGACCCGCACCGCCGCCTGTGCGGCCGCCAGCCTGGCGATCGGCACGCGATAGGGCGAGCAGGACACGTAGTCGAGGCCGACCTCTTCGCAAAAGCGGATCGAGGCCGGGTCGCCGCCATGTTCGCCGCAAATGCCGAGCTTGATGTCGGGCCGCGTCGCCCTGCCCTTTTCGGCAGCCATGCGCACCAGTTCGCCGACGCCGTCGATGTCGAGCGAGACGAACGGATCCTGGTCGATTATGCCTTTCTGGCGATAGGTCTCCAGGAACGAGGCCGCATCGTCGCGTGAAATACCGAACGTCGTCTGGGTCAGGTCGTTGGTGCCGAAGGAGAAGAATTCGGCGGACTGCGCGATGACATGGGCGCGGATCGCCGCGCGCGGCAGTTCGATCATGGTGCCGGTGAGATACTCGATGTTGACGCCGGTTTCCTCCATGACGCTCTTGGCAACCGCATCGATGCGCGCCTTGACGTAGTCGAGCTCCTTCACCAGGCCGACCAGCGGCACCATGATTTCGGGGACCACAAGCGCGCCGGCCTTCTTGCCGGCCTCGACGGCCGCCTCGAAAATGGCGCGCGCCTGCATCTCGGCGATTTCGGGATAGGAGACGGCCAGGCGGCAACCGCGATGGCCGAGCATCGGGTTGAACTCGTGCAGCGCCTCGGTGCGCTGCCTGAGCTTGTCCGGCGACACCTTCATGGCGGCGGCAACCTCGGCCACCTCCTCTTCGGTCTTGGGCAGGAATTCGTGCAACGGCGGATCGAGCAAGCGGATCGTCACCGGCAGGCCGGCCATGATCTCGAACAATTCGAGGAAGTCCGAACGCTGCATCGGCAAAAGCTTGGCGAGCGCCGTACGCCGGTCCTTTTCGGTGTCGGCCAGGATCATCTCGCGCATGGCGACGATGCGGTCGCCATCGAAGAACATGTGCTCGGTGCGGCAAAGGCCAATGCCTTCGGCGCCGAAGGAGCGCGCCATGCGCGCGTCGAGCGGCGTTTCGGCATTGGTGCGCACCTTCATGCGGCGCACCGCGTCCGCCCACTCCATGATGGCGGCGAAATCGCCGGAAAGTTCCGGCTGCAGCATCGGCACGGCGCCTTTCAGCACCTGGCCATTGCCGCCATCGATGGTGACGATATCGCCCTTGCGGAAGGTCGAACCCATCGCCATCAGCGTGCCTGCCTTGTAGTCGACGCGCAGCGAGCCGGCACCCGACACGCAAGGCTTGCCCATGCCGCGTGCCACCACAGCGGCGTGGCTGGTCATGCCGCCGCGCGTGGTCAGGATGCCTTCCGCCGCATGCATGCCGTGAATGTCCTCGGGGCTGGTTTCGATGCGCACCAGGATCGCCTTGCGGCCTTGCGTCTTCAACTCCTCGGCGTCAGCAGAGGAAAAGACGATCTCACCGGTGGCGGCACCGGGCGACGCCGGCAAGCCGATGCCGATGACGTCACGCGCGGCCTTGGGGTCGATGGTGGGGTGCAGCAGCTGATCGAGCGATGCCGGGTCAATGCGGGCGACGGCTTCCTCTTTCGTGATCAGTCTGTCCCGCGCCATCTCGACGGCAATTTTCAGCGCCGCCTTGGCGGTGCGCTTGCCCGAGCGGGTCTGCAGCATCCACAATTTGCCGCGCTCGATGGTGAATTCGAGATCCTGCATATCGCGGTAGTGCTTTTCCAGGCTGTCGGAGATGGTGACGAAGGACCGGAACGCGTCCGGCATCAGCTTCTGCAGCGACGGCTTGTCCGAGCCCGCTGCAATGCGCGCCGCCTCGGTGATGTTCTGCGGCGTGCGGATGCCGGCGACGACGTCCTCGCCCTGTGCGTTCACCAGGAACTCGCCGTAGAGCATCTTGTCGCCGGTCGACGGGTTGCGGGTGAAGGCAACGCCGGTGGCCGATGTCTCACCCATATTGCCGAACACCATGGCCTGGACATTCACCGCGGTGCCCCAGCTTTCGGGAATGTCGTGCAGGCGCCGGTAGGTGATGGCGCGGTTGTTCATCCAGCTCGAGAACACGGCGCCGATCGCGCCCCATAGCTGCTCATGCGGATCCTGCGGGAACGGCTTGCCGAGTTCTTCCTCGACCTTGGCCTTGTAGAGCGCGATCACGCCTTGCCATTCGAGCGCCGTCAGTTCGGTGTCGAGCTCATGCCCAAGCCCGCCCTTCTGGTCCTCCAGGATTTCCTCGAACACCTCATGGTCGAGGCCCATGACGACATCAGAATACATCTGGATGAAGCGTCGGTAGCTGTCATAGGCAAAGCGCGCATCGCCGGAATCGGCGGCCAGCGCCTCCACCGTCTCGTCGTTCAGCCCGAGATTGAGCACGGTGTCCATCATGCCGGGCATCGAGGCGCGAGCCCCCGAACGCACCGACACCAGGAGCAGTTTCGATGGGTCGCCGAACCGGCGGCCGGTCAGGTGTCCGATGTGATCGAGCGCAACCGCGACATCGGCTTCCAATTCGGCCGGATAGGTGCGGCCATTGGCGTAATAGGCGTTGCAGACCTCAGTGGTGATGGTGAAGCCCGGCGGCACCGGCAGGCCCAGGCTGCACATCTCGGCCAGGTTGGCGCCCTTGCCGCCCAGCAGATTCCTGTCGCCGGCACGGCCTTCCGCCGCGCCATCGCCAAAGGTGAAAACCCATTTGGTCATGCATTGCTCTCCGGTTGCAGGAGATTGGCGAAACGGGTAGTTCCGCCGGTCCGACCCTGGAGCGATATGATGCTGCAGTGCGAAAGGCAAGGCGTCGGCGAAGCCGGCCTGGCCCCTACAATCGATTAAGCAAAAGCCGCGTCCAAGGATGCGGCAAAAAGACTTGCCATCGCGGAGCTTTTGGAGTAGAACATACCGTGAACAAAGAGGTGCCCATGAAATCGTCCGGAAAACTCGACTATCTCGAAATGCCGGCGACGGGCGGAGCGCTGGATCGGCTCAAGGCCTTCTACAGTGGCGCCTTTGGCTGGTCCTTCACCGACTATGGGCCGACCTATTCGGCCTTTGCCGAGGGCCTGGACGGCGGTTTTCAGGCCGATGCCGCGGAAGCATCGGCAAAGCCGCTACCCGTTCTTTACAGCAAGGATCTGGAAGATACGCTCGGTGCCGTCGAGAGCGCCGGCGGCACGATCGTCAAGCCGATCTTTTCATTCCCCGGCGGCCGGCGCTTCCACTTTGTCGATCCGGCCGGCAACGAGATGGCTGTGTGGTCCGAATAGCCGCCGCACGTCGTCCGGCGGCGCTGCTTTGCCTGACCAAATTTGATCGTTCTGACTGTCGCTCATAAGGATTGTGCTTTTCGGCTGCTCTGCTAATAACGCGCCGCACCAGCGACTCTGACGGCAATTGGGGCGTCGCCAAGTGGTAAGGCATCGGTTTTTGGTACCGACATTCCCAGGTTCGAATCCTGGCGCCCCAGCCATCCCTTTAAGGTCCGTTCCGGACACATAGGTTACACTTTATACCGGAGATATGGGTAACACTTTTGGCCCGTTGGGTTTGGAGTGGTTCGAGCCTCCCAGTGCAAATCGCGGCAAATCGGGATCGTCACTTTGCAGTCTGAACAGTATTGAACATCTCCCTCTTTTCCATACAAGGTCATCGAAGATTCGACCAAGAGGGGTGGCGGCTCAACATGGAACTTCAATGAACCTTCCTATCTTCGCCATCAACCTCGACCGCGAGACCGGTCGCTGGAGCGAATTGGTCGCCAGCGCCGAAGCGGCCGGCCTGACCTTGCAGCGCATTGCCGCCATCGACGGCCGCGCCCTCGCCAAGGAGGACTGGACGGAGATCGATCTTCCAACCGCGCGCAAGCTGAGCGGGCGCGACATTCTGCCCGGCGAATATGCCTGTTACCGCAGCCATATCCGGGCGCTGGAGACCTTCCTCGCCGGTGGCGGCGCCTATGGCCTGATTGTCGAAGACGACGTCCTCTTCAGCGAACGCACAATGCGGCGCATCGAGGCCATCATCGCGGCGGTGCCGGATTTCGATGCCATCAAGCTGACCAACCATCGCACGAGCTTCTTCATGCGCGCCATCGAGACGACGGAAGGCGATGAGATCGGTCGCGCGCTGCATGGCCCGCAAGGTTCGGCCGCCGCCTATCTGGTGACGCGCCAGGGAGCCCAGGGACTGTTGTCGGCGCTCGCCGTAATGAAAATGCCATGGGATGTCGCACTCGAACGCTTTTGGGATACCGGCCTGAAAATCTATTCAGTTCGCCAAAACGTGCTTGGCTTCGCCGCCAGCAGCAAGATTTCCGCCATAGCCGGTCCCTCGGGAAGCTACAAATCTGCAAGGCTTGGCGGACCGAGCCGGCTAAGTGCTGGTGCGTTGCGGGCCAAGGACGAACTGCGCCGCCTGCATCACGTCCTGCTGCGGCCCCCTTTGCCGCGAGAAACCCTGGACTATGCCAAGGACAACGCGCCGCGCCATACCTTGCTTCTGTTGCTTGCGGCGCTCGCCACTCTCGCCATGGTTTCCGCGGTGTGGCGCGAGGCCGACACCTACCGCTATGCGGGCCTGGCCCTTGCCTTGGTCGCAGTCATCCGCTGGTTCAGGGTGGATTTGTGGACCTACAGCAAACCGCTGATCGGTTGGGTCGGCTTTTTGTGTCTGGGTTGGTCGCTCTACGTCTTCATCCGACTGGCGATCGTCTATTTCGGCACCCACCAATTGGGTGGCGCCGAAGGCATTTACATGTTTCCGCTGTTCTATGCGACGACCGGCTTCGCGTTTCTGCTGTTTATCAGGCAGCCCGCGCGGCTCGTATTCTGGTTCATGATCCTCAGTCTTGTCTTCCTGGCGGCGGACACCTTCTATTCGGACATGCTTCAAGGTATCCAACCGACCCCGCGGCTTTTCAACAATCCCATCCACGCGTCGGTGGCTGCCGGCTTCATCTTCCTTTGCGCGCTGCAGTTCATGGCATACACGGCCCAGAGAACGGACCTCGGGAAAGCAACCAAGAACTTGCATTGGGCGCTGTCGACAGCCGTCCTGCTGTTTGCCCTCGTCAACATCATTGAGATGCGGTCGAAGGGCGTCTGGCTTGCGCTTGCGCTCGCCCTGCTCTTGTTGGCGGTCATGACCCTGGCGAGAGGCCATCGCCGCGAACTGTTGGTTTCAGGTGCCGTGCTGGCGATCGTGGCGGCCGGCGTTGTCGCAACACACAACATCTTCTCGTCCACCGCCGGCGACACCATGATCTTCGTCAAGGCCTTGGTTCCGGATATCTTGAGGCATGGCGTCCTCCCAGCCTTCGACCGAGCCATCGCGAGCGATACGACGCCGCTTGCAGCCAAGGAACGGCTGATGCTGTGGGCGGATGCGATCGAGATCTGGAAACGCCACCCGATCTTCGGAGCCAGTTCCAGCTGGCTGACCGAATGGCAGCACAGAACCTATCATCCGATGATCCTAAACGTCTTCCACAACGGCTATCTGGAGATTGCGGTGCGCTATGGTGTGGTCGGACTGGCGTTCTTTGCCTTCCTCTACACCTGGTCGTCCAGGCAGGTTCTGCTGGCCATGCGGGCCAAGCTTATCGCTCCGGCCGCATGGTCCTGCTACATCTCGACGCTGGTCTTCTTCGCCATAACCATCCTTACCAATTCAAACAACCGGCTGGCTATGGGCGAGGCCTTCATGTGGTTTGCTGCAGCGTTCGGCTTCTACTGTTATTATGTTCGCCAGCAGAACAACCTTGTCGCGCCGCGAACCTATTTCTAGGGCCGGCTCTGGCACCGCATCCGGCCAACTGGTCTGACTCAGTGATGGTTCCGTCGTTTTTTCAAAGATCCGGTGCAATCGTCGCAAGGCGCCACCGCCCTGCCCCGCGCACAGGGCGCCCCTGCAAGAGCCCGGCCCGCACCGCCGCGTCGCGGTGCCGGCGTGAGGTTGAGGAAGCCGTTCACGCCGGCGGTCACCTTTTGAACGGCGTGTGTTGTTCAGCCGTTTGGATAGTAGCCGCCATCCGCGCCATCACCCATGTAGGTTCCTTGGCCGGTGGTAGCCTGAAGCCGCTGATCGAGCGCATTGATCTGCCCAAGCTTCGAACGGGCTGAAGTCGACGGAGTGTGCTGAATAATATCCGCCTGCTGCATCAGGTCGCGGGCTTGATCCTGCGTGATCTTGCCAGTTTTCCTGGCCACGCGGATACCCTGCTTCACGCTGAGCAACTGATCTGACGCCGCCCTCGCTTCCGGATCCGCTGGCACCGATGCCGTGGTCTGGGTGTCGACCTTTACCTTGTGGTGACGGTGCACAGCGTAGGCGCTCGAAAGCGGTATGGCCGCGAAGATGCGGCCGCGATGATTTTTGGCATGAAGGTGCGCATGACGATATCTCCTATGATGAAGCGAGCGGCGAAGCCGCTTTCCAAAAGGGCCGTTTGGTCGCGTCGAGCCGCAGTGGCGCATTCATCGGCCGACGGTCCTCGGCCCGAGAAGGCATATATGGAGGCCACTCCGGCGTTGAATGACTTGGAACGCAAATGTTATCGGATGTGATCGAGCGTTAAATTGCGACTGCAACTAAACTAAAACTAGCGGAAGCGAGGCCATCTGCCCGGTCGTGGGCGGGGCCATGATCGAGGCCTTTAAGGGCACGGCGCTGATAGCGCGCGATCTGGATGTGTTCGATTGGGCTACCGATTGCATTTGTATGGCGTGCGGTTCTTGTGGTCGCAACGTGCGCGAACTGGGCCATGCACCGCAACGGCGGATAGTCGACAGCCGGACCGGGTCAGCTCGCTTCGCGCATCGCTTCGGCGGCCTGCAGGTCGACCGACACAAGCTGGCTGACGCCCTGCTCGGCCATCGTCACGCCGAACAGCCGGTTCATGCGCGCCATGGTGATCGGGTTATGGGTGATGATGACGAAGCGCGTCTCGGTGGTGTTAGCCATTTCGTCCATGAGATTGCAGAAGCGCTCGACATTGTGATCGTCGAGCGGGGCGTCGACTTCGTCGAGCACGCAGATCGGCGCCGGATTTGTCAGGAACACGGCGAAGATCAGCGACATCGCCGTCAGCGCCTGCTCGCCACCGGACAACAGTGTCATGGTCTGCGGCTTCTTGCCGGGCGGGCGGGCCAGGATTTCGAGCCCGGCCTCGAGCGGATCGTCGGATTCGATCAGTTGCAACTCCGCCGTGCCGCCGCCGAACAGATGCGAGAACAGCCGCTGGAAATGGCTGTTGACGACGTCGAAGGCGGCAAGCAATCGCTCGCGACCTTCGCGGTTGAGGCTCTGGATTGCTTGCCTGAGCTTGCGGATCGCCTCGATGATGTCCTCGCGTTCGGACACGATCGCCTCGAGCCGGTCGGAAAGCTCCTTCTGCTCTTCCTCGGCGCGCAGGTTGACGGCGCCCAGCCGCTCGCGCTCGATCTTCAGCCGATCGAGCTGACGCTCGATCTCGGCCATGTCGGGCATCGGGCCGTCAGCCTCCAGACCGGTGTGGCGAATGACCAGATGCGGCGGCGTGTTCAGCGTTTCCTGGATGCGCGCCTCGACCTCCAGCCGGCGTTCGTCGGCCGCGGTCAGCCGCTCTTCGGCACGAACACGGGTCTCGCGCGCTTCGGCCAGGAACTGGATGGCGCCGGTGGCGGCCTTGTCCAGTTCGGATTGCCGGTTCTCGGCTTCCTGCAAACGGTCGGCCGCCGCCTTGCGCAAGGTCTCGGCCTCGGTGAGCTGCGACAGCAGCGCGCGCCGCTTGGCGTCGATTTCATCGGGAGCATCCGCCAGCCGTTCGCGTTCGGCCTCGGCTTCGGCTTTGCGTTCGCCAAGCGATGCGATCTGCGTCGAGGCGTTTTCAGCCCGCTCCAGCCAGTTGCTGCGCTCGGCGCCAATGGCATCCAGCCGGCGCGCGCGCGCCTCGGCTTCGCGCCGCAGACCCTCGTGCACCGCACGTGCATCCGCAAGCGTGGCGCGGTCGCGGGCGACATTGGCCGAGGACTGTTCGAGCTGCAATTGCAGGTCGCCGAGATCGGGCGCGTCCTGCAGCAGCATTTCCGCCTCGGCGAAGGCTTCCGAGGTCTCCTCATAGCTGTCGACGATGCGGGCACGCGCCTCGTCCAGTGCCGCGCGGCGGCTCTGCAATTCGCCGCCGGCCCGTTCAGCCTCAACCAGCGCATTGCGGGCAGCGTCCAGCCGATGCTGAGCGTCACGACCGGCCTGGCGCGCATTGCGCTCGGCCTCGCTCGCCAGGCGGAGCGCCTGTTCGGCCTGCGCAAGCGCCTCCTCGGCCTGGCGCAGGACGAGCGTCGCCTGTATCGCCTCGGCATCGAGTTCGGCCAGCCGGTTCTTTTGCGCTAGCCGCTGTGCGGCGGCGGTCGGTGCGTCGGCGCTGGCGGTAAAGCCATCCCAGCGCCACAGCGCGCCCTCGCGGCTGACCAGCCGCTGGCCGGGAGCAAGGAGCGCCTGCAGGCGGCGGCCATCGCCCGGCTCGACGATACCGATCTGCGCCAGGCGTCGGGCGAGCTGTGCCGGCGCGTGAACCACGCTGGCAAGGCTCCTGACGCCTTCGGGCAGAGCCGCGTCGCCGGGCTGGATTCCGCTTTCGCCCCAATGCACCGGTGCGCTGCGGTCGAGCGGCACGTCGAGGTCTTCGCCAAGGGCCGCACCAAGCGCCGTCTCGAAACCGCGGTCGACGCTGATCTGCTCCAGCACCGCCGGGAAAAGGTCGCCGCTGGCGGCATTGAGTATCTTGGCCAGCGTGCGCGCTTCCGTCTCGATCCGCGCCAGTTCGGCCCTGGCATCCTGAAGCGGTGGGCGGGCAGAGCTTTCGGTAGTGCGGGCATCGATGACCGACTGTTCGGTCTCCAATACGGCAGCCTCGGCTTCCTCCAGCAGCGCCATGGCCTGTTCGACCAGCACGCGCTTCTCGGCCGGATCCGGCAGGCCGGCGACCTTGGAGAGTATCTCCGACATTTCGCGGTCGACATCGGCAAGCTGACGGCCGAAGCGGTCGCGGCGCTCGGCGGTGTCGCGCAGCGTCCGTTCGATCTGGTTGCGCGCGGCGGCGGCCTCCGCCCGCTCGGCGGTCAGCGTGGCGAGCTTGGCTTCGCTTTGCGAAAGCGTCGATGCCGCCTGTTCGAAAGCGGCGCGGGTGGTGGCCTCGCGCTCGGCCGCACCGGCATTTTCGGAATTCAGCGTGGCTTCTTCGGCGCGAAGGCGTTCGAGGATGTCCGCATTGTCGCGGACCATGCGCTCCTCACGGGCGATGTCGCCGTCGAGTTGCTGCAGCCGGCGCTCGAGCTCGGTCTGACGGGCGCGGATACGGCCGGCCTCCTCCTCGATCTGCGACTTGGCGATCGACAGGCGCTGGAAGGCAGCAGCCGCGGCGGCCTCCGCGTCGCGCAGATCGGGCAGGCGGTGAGCGCCGATGCCCTGCTCGCGCGCGGCGGCCATCTGTGCGGCGGCGCGGTCGCCAACAAGCGCCGTGGCAACGGCAAGCGCCGAGCGCGCATCGCCCTCCTGGGTCTTGGCCAGCGTCCAGCGCAGATGCAAGAGCGTCGCTTCGGCCTTGCGGATATCGGCGGACAGGTTCTTGAAGCGGGACGCCTGGCGCGCCTGGCGCTTCAGGCTTTCGATCTGGCTTTCCAGTTCGCCGACGACGTCGTCCAGCCGTTCGAGGTTCTGCTCGGCCGCCTTCAGCCGCAGCTCGGCCTCATGGCGGCGGGTGTGCAGGCCGGAAATGCCGGCCGCCTCTTCGAGCAGCGCGCGGCGCGCCTGCGGCTTGGCCTGGATCAGTTCGCCGATACGGCCCTGACCGACCATCGACGGCGAACGCGCGCCGGTCGACTGGTCGGCGAACAGAAGCTGCACGTCCTTGGCGCGCGCTTCCTTGCCGTTGATGCGATAGAGCGAGCCCGCCTCGCGCTCGATGCGGCGCGACACCTGCAGTTCGTCGGCGTCGTTGAAAGCAGCAGGCGCCGAGCGGTCACTGTTGTCGAGGAAAAGCGTGACTTCGGCGGTGTTGCGTGCCGGGCGCGTGCCCGAGCCGGAAAAGATGACATCGTCCATGCCGGACGCGCGCATGTTCTTGTAGGAGCTTTCGCCCATCACCCAGCGCAGCGCCTCGACAAGGTTCGACTTGCCGCAGCCGTTCGGCCCGACAATGCCGGTCAGTCCGCGTTCGATGACGAACTCACCGGGCTCGACGAAAGACTTGAAACCGAGTAGGCGAAGGCGCGAAAACTTCATTCGCGCCGCCCATCAAGCGGTTTTGAGCGGTTTTGCGACTGGAATTCACGGCACAACAAGACGCGGCGCGCGCCGAGGCGGCGCCGCCTCAGCGCTGACCGTATGTCAGAGCAGAGGGTCGATGATGGCCGACATTTCCTCAATCGACATCGCCCCCTTGTAGGTCTTACCGTTGATGAAGAAGGTCGGTGTCGAGTCGACCTTGAATTCGTTGGCGCCGCGCTTCTGGACCGATCTCACATCGTCCAGAAGTTTCTGGTCCGTCAAGCAGGCCTCGAAGGACTCCTGTGTAAAACCGGCGAGCTTCGAGATTTGCAGCAGCGCATCCTTGGTGTTCTGGACGCCGACCCAGTTCGCCTGCTGCCTGAACAGGACATCCACCATCGGGAAATAGTTATCCTTGGCGCAGCGCGCCAGCATGAAACCGGCTTCGGCGCTCGGATCGAACGGGAATTCGCGCAGGATGTAGCGCGCCTTGCCGGTGTCGATGTACTTGGTCTTCAGTTCCGGAAAGGTGGTCTCGGCGAAATGCGCGCAGTGCGGGCAGGTCATCGAGGCGTATTCGACGATGGTGACCTTGGCGTCGTCCTTGCCAAGCTGCTTGTCGGGCAGCGCACCCGGCTTCATCAGTTCCGCCATGTCCACGGTGCCCTGGGCCTCCGGCGCGGTAGCGGCGGCCGGCGTGGCCGGCGTCGCAGGCTTGGCGGGAGCGGCCGGGGCCGCTGGCTTCACATCCGCGGCCTTGGCCTCCTCGCTGGAGTCGCTGCAGGCGGCGAGCAGGGCAACCGCCGGAATGGCCGCCAGCGAAGACAGAACGTTTCTGCGAGACAGACTTTGGCCAAACGGGGGACGGTTCATACGAATCACCTGACAAGGGTTGGATTTTGCAATGCAAAGACACGAAAAGGCGAGAGTTGGCGCGAATTAAGGCATCTCCATCCCCAATCCAATCGCCTAACCTGACAAAGGCGATCACGAAAGCGAGATATTGACGACAAACCCATGACTTTCTTCAAGAGGCTTATGACTTCCTCTCCCCGATAATGGTAGCGCCAAGTTTTTCCAGCGATGCGCGCAGTCCGTCATTGTCGACAAGGCCGACAGTCCCCGACAGTTTCGTCTTCTCGGCTGCCGTCAGCGGCCTGAGGGCCGGCCTGCGCCTTGCCTTGTCGGCTGTCACCGGCTTCTGCAGGATTCTGATGCGGCTGATGGCGGTGAAACCGAGGAAGGCGTTGACCCGGTTGATGATCTCGCCGGTCTCGTGCTGCAGGTGAAGTGCCGCCATGCCTTCGCAGGCGATGACCAGCACCGCCGGCTCGAACGGATCGTCCTCATGCATGCGGCGCGGCCACTGGATTTTTTCAGGGCGCGAGTGGCTGGCCAGACGTGGGCCGGCGATCTCTTCCCATGACTGGACGAGGCCAATCGAAATGCCGGCCCGCTTGCGCAGCACCGGATCGAGGATCTTGGTCGCGAGATCGCTGACCGGGACGGGATTGCCGTAGGGCGTTCTCCCTGCCATGTACGTTCTCCAGCCACGACGTTCATCAGTATCGGCCAAGGCCAATTCCCGATCAATGGCACCAGCAGACCAGACCCGCAAGACCGCCTCCCGAGATAGCAGCAACGCTGCATCCGGAGAAGCTGCATCTGGAGATAGTGGCAAAGCCACATCTAGAGTTCGTGACGATATCGCATCCCGCTTGCTCGGCTGGTACGATGTGCACCACCGCGAACTGCCGTGGCGGATAACGCCACGCGAGCATGCGCGGGGCGTAAGGCCTGATCCCTACCGCGTCTGGCTGTCCGAAGTCATGCTGCAGCAGACCACGGTCGAGGCGGTGAAGGCCTATTTCCGGGTTTTCGTCGAGAAATGGCCTGATGTCGAGGCGCTGGCCGCGGCGCCGACCGAGGACGTGATGAAAGCCTGGGCCGGGCTCGGCTACTACTCCCGCGCCCGTAATCTCAAGGCCTGCGCCGATCAGGTGGCCCTGCGTGGCGGCCGGTTTCCCGACACGGAAACGGGATTGAGAGAACTGCCCGGCATCGGTGCCTATACGTCGGCGGCCATCATGGCGATCGCCTTCGACCGCCCCGCTGCCGTCGTCGACGGCAATGTCGAACGCGTCATCTCCCGGCTGTTTTCGATCACGACGCCGCTGGGCGAGGCGAAGCCTGAGATCCGCGCCCATGTCCAACGCATGATGCCAGGGACAAGGCCGGGCGACTTCGCCCAGGCGATGATGGATCTCGGCGCCACCATCTGCACCCCGCGCCGGCCGCGCTGCATGCTGTGCCCGCTGCGCGAAGACTGCAGCGCGGTCGTTTCAGGCGATCCCGAGCACTTCCCGGTGCGCCTGCCAAAGGCCGACAAGCCGCTGCGACGCGGCGCCGCCTTCGTCGCCGTACGGGGCGACGGCGCCATTATGCTGCGCAAACGGGCGGAGAAGGGTTTGCTTGGCGGCATGACCGAGGTGCCG
Organism: Mesorhizobium sp. M0830; assembly: GCF_040319965.1. NCBI lineage: Bacteria > Pseudomonadati > Pseudomonadota > Alphaproteobacteria > Hyphomicrobiales > Phyllobacteriaceae > Mesorhizobium > Mesorhizobium sp. M0830. Next base: position 65,900 of record NZ_JAMYOR010000018.1, read on the forward strand.
ACGACAGGCTGGACCGCGCGGATCGATGGAGGCACCACGGAAGCGGCCGCGCCTTTCCCTGCCGACTGGCGGCGTGCCGGCCAGATTGCCCATGTCTTCACCCATTTCGCTCTCGAACTCGAAGTCTTTCACGCCCACATCAAAGGTGATGCGCCGGAAGGGCATTTCTGGTCGCTCGCCCACGAGATTTCCGGCGAGGCGCTGCCCACTGTCATGAAAAAGGCAATCGAGGCTGCGATACCCGGCGCGACGAAAAAGCCGTCATCACACAGTGCGAAGAGGCCCCATGACTGAAATACGCCACATCGTTTTCGACATCGGCAGAGTGCTGATCCACTACGATCCCAACATTCCGTTCAGCCGCCTCATTCCGGATGCCGAGGAGAGAAAGTGGTTTTTCGATAATGTCTGCACGCATGACTGGAACATCGAGCAGGACCGCGGCCGGACCTGGGAAGAGGCCGAGGCGCTGCTGATAGCGGACCATCCCGATCAAGCGGAAAACATCCGCGGTTTCCGCCGCCACTGGCACGAAATGGTGCCGCATGCCTACGAAGACAGCGTTGCCATCATGGTCGGCCTGATCGACAGCGGCCACGACGTGACGATGCTGACCAATTTTGCCAGCGACACGCTGGCCGAGGCGCGCGAGCGCTTCGATTTTCTCGAACGGCCGCGCGGCGTCACCATCTCGGGCGAGATTGGCATGATCAAGCCGGATCGCGGAATTTACGATCATCACGTTGCCGCTTTCGGCCTCGAACCAGCCGCGACGCTGTTCATCGACGACAGCCAGAAGAATGTCGACGGCGCCAAGGCGGCCGGCTGGCAGTCGGTGCTGTTCACCGATGCGAAGACGCTTCAAGCAGACCTTGAACGCCTTGGAATCAAGACGTGATTTGAACCGCTTCCAGCGATCAGTTGCGTTGCTACTTTCGCAGCAATTGGCAGGAGATCAGGCCCCTGCCCGCTCCATGCCAAGTCGTGCGATGCGGCGAAGCTCGTCGATCGGGGTCAGGCCTCCGCTGCGCTCATAGTGCCAGAAGGTCCAGCCGTTGCAGGCATCCAGCCCCTGCACTTCGGCGCCGATCTTGTGGATCGAGCCGGCGCTGTCGCCGATCGCCACCGTGCCGTCGGCACGCACCTTGGCCGCCCAGCGCTTCTTGGCGTCGTAGAGCGTCGCGCCCGGCATCATCAGCCCGGTGTCGATCAGGCTGACGAAGGCAACGCGCGGTTCGGCGCGCTTGCCGGTCAGCACGGCGAGGTCCGCGCCATCCAGCGGCCGCACCGCGTCGATGCGCTCGTTGGCGGCGTCGATATAGGCCTGCTCGCGTTCGATACCGACGAAATGGCGGCCGAGGCGTTTTGCGACCGCGCCGGTGGTGCCGGAGCCGAAGAAGGGATCGAGCACGATGTCGCCCGGTTTGGTCGAGGCCATCATGATGCGGGCGAGCAGCGCTTCCGGCTTCTGCGTCGGATGCAGCTTGTCGCCATTGTCGTTCTTCAGTCGCTCGCCGCCGGTGCAGATCGGAAACAGCCAGTCGGAGCGCATCTGGATGTCGTCGTTGGACGCCTTCATGGCTTCGTAGTTGAAGGTATAGCCCTTGCCTTTCTGGTCGCGCGACGCCCAGATGATCGTCTCATGTGCGTTCTGGAAGCGGCGGCCACGGAAATTCGGCATCGGATTGGTCTTGCGCCAGACCACGTCGTTAAGGATCCAGAAGCCGAGATCCTGCATCTTGGCGCCAACCCGGAAGATGTTGTGATAGGAGCCGATGACCCAGATGGTGCCGTTGGGCTTCAGCACCCGTCGCGCCGCCAGGAGCCAGGCACGGGTGAAAGCGTCATAGGCCTCGAAGCTTTCGAACTGGTCCCAGTCGTCATCGACCGCGTCGACCTTCGACTGATCAGGGCGGTGCAGATCGCCGTCGAGCTGCAGATTGTATGGTGGATCGGCGAAGATGACGTCGATCGACTTTTCGGGCAGCCGGTCGAGCGCGGCGACGCAGTCGCCCTTGAGGATCGTGTCCAGCCATTCGGATTGCAGGGGAGCGTGGGATAGCTCGTCGAGAAGACGCACGGCAGACATTCTGACACCCAGGGCACGCGTTACTGTTTTACTCTCTGTTATGGTTACCGATCAGCGTAAATATTCGGTGAAGACTGCCGAGTTTGCGAAGGTGGCCCTGTTGGTGTATGCCGCGCCGCCTCACCTCCCGAGGCCCTTCATACTCCCATTGTCCGGATCACCATGCCCCAGCCAGACCTTGTCATCTTCGATTGCGACGGCGTGCTCGTCGATTCCGAAATCATTGCCGCCCGCGTCGAGGCGGAGCTGCTGACCTTAGCCGGGTACGAAATCTCTGCGGAAGAACTCGCCGAGACCTACGCTGGCCTGACGTTCAAGGACATCATGATACGGGTCGAGGAGAAGTCCAGCATCCCGTTCCAGGTATCGTTGATCGACCGCGCCGAAGAACTGGTCGACCGCAAATTGCGCAGCGACGTACGTGCCATCGATGGCGCGCGCGAGGCAGTCGCCGCAGTCACCGCGCCGCACTGCGTCTGCTCGAATTCGCGCTCCGAGCGCATCGAATTTATGCTGGAGAAGGTTCACCTGATGCCCTTCTTCAAGGACCGCATTTTTTCCGCGATGGAAACACCGACCGGAAAAACCAAGCCTGCCCCAGACGTGTTCCTGTTTGCGGCGGAGAAACTCAACGCAAACCCGGCGAACACGTTCGTCATCGAGGATTCCGTGCACGGCGTCCATGGCGCCAGGACGGCCGGCATGCGGGTGATCGGCTTCACCGGCGCCGCCCACAGCTATCCCGGCCATGCCGACGCGCTGACCGAGGCCGGAGCCGAGACGGTGATACGCCGCTGGGCAGAGCTGAAAAGCGTGATCGCCGCGCTGTCGGAGTGGTCGGCGGATGCCTGAAAAGCGTGCGCCGCGACGCACGCTTCATCCAAATGCCGAGACTTAGTTCGTCGCGACAGCTTTCTTCCTGCGGGTCTTCTTCAGCTTGTCCGTCGTCGCCTTCGGCGCGTTTTCATCATAGCCGGCAAAGACCTGATAGTCCTGCGCCGTCGGCTCCGGTACGACAACATTGGAATCGGTGAAGACGAACTGGGTTGCGACCGAGGGATCGGTGACCTGGACCTGATATTGGTGGATCTGCGAATAGAGGACCTCGGCACCGTGCATCACGGCGATGCGGATTGGCATGGTGATGTTGCCGGGCGAGAACTTCGGCCCCGGCACAATTTTGCCGGCGACCGCGATCTTCATCGTCAGCTGGCCGTTGGCACGGCTGCAGTCGCGCGTCACGTCGCTGACCGATGCCTGGTAGACGATGTTCGCAGACTCGTCGGGCGGAGCAGCAGCGGCGGCGTCGGCCTCTGCCTGGGCGGCGGCATCCTGCGCGGCGTCGCCCGTCTTCTTGAGCTTGGGCCTGGGCTTCTGGACGTCCTTGGAATAGGTGTTGAAGAAGGCCGTGCCGTCACGCACCGTCACTCTGGGACAATAGGCTTGCAACTGGCTGGCCAGTATTTTGGGATCCTGCGGCGGCGGTGGCGCCGTCGGGTCCTTCTTGCCAAAGCCGAGGTTCAGAATGCCATTGTCGCCCGATTGGCAACCGGCGGCGGCGAGCATAAAGCCGGTGAGCGCAAGACCCGCCAAAAAGCGACCTCTAAATGTACGAAACGCCATGAAACTGCACTTCCCTCTCGCAAAGCTGGTGACGTATATCAACCGCGCGGCAAAAATGCGACTGAGCCAGCGCAGAAATTAGCCACCTTGCAGTGGACGAAAAAGCCAAGCAGTAACGGATTTGTGACATGCAATATGTGAGTACCCGAGGCGAAGCCCCCGTTCTTGGATTTTCCGACGCCGTGCTGGCTGGCCTGGCGCGCGACGGCGGGCTCTATGTGCCGCGCGAGTGGCCGCGGTTTTCCGCGGCCGAGATCCGAGCCATGCGCGGCCTTGCCTATCCCGATCTTGCCATCCGCGTGCTGTCGCCGTTTCTCGGCGACGAGATCCCGGCATCGGTCTTCGAACGGCTGGTGCGCGAAGCCTACGCCACCTTCCGCCACGAGGCCGTCTGCCCGCTGGTGCAAACCGGCCCCAACACCTTCATCCTGGAGCTCTTCCACGGGCCGACGCTTGCCTTCAAGGACGTGGCGATGCAGCTTCTGGCCCGGCTGATGGACCACGTGCTTACCGAACGCGATCAGCACGCCACCATCGTCGGTGCCACCTCGGGCGATACCGGTGGGGCGGCAATCGATGCGTTTGCCGGGCGCAGCCGCACCGACATCTTCATCCTTTTCCCGCACGGCCGCGTCTCGCCGGTGCAGCAGCGGCAGATGACGACATCGACGGCTGAGAACGTCCACGCGCTGGCGATCGAAGGTAATTTCGACGATTGCCAGGGCCTGCTCAAGGATATGTTCAACGATCATAGCTTTCGCGACCGGGTTGCGCTTTCCGGCGTCAATTCGATCAACTGGGCCCGTATCATGGCCCAGATCGTCTATTATTTTTCCTCGGCGCTGTCGCTCGGCGCCCCGGACAGGCCCGTCTCCTTCACGGTGCCGACCGGCAATTTCGGCGATATCTTCGCCGGCTACGCAGCCAAGAAGATGGGCTTGCCGATCGAACGGCTGGTCATCGCCACCAACGACAACGACATCCTGGCGCGGACCTTCGCGACCGGCGAATACCGCACCAAAGGCGTCTTTGCGACCACGTCGCCGTCGATGGACATCCAGGTGTCGTCCAATTTCGAACGCTTGCTGTTCGAGGCCTCAGGCCGTAACGCCGCGACGGTGCGGCGCTACATGGACAGTCTGAAGCAGTCCGGCGCTTTCACCATCGAGCCCCAGCAAATCGTCGGGATGCGCTCCGAATTCGATGCAGGCCGGGCCGATATGGACGAGGTCGCCGCCACCATCCGCTCGACGCTCGCGGCCAGCAACTACCTGCTCGATCCGCACACCGCGGCAGCCGTGCATGTCGCGGCGGGCAAGGCGTCAGGCGCCGTGCCGATGGTGGTACTGGGCACCGCCCACCCGGCAAAGTTTCCGGCCGCCGTCGAAGCCGCCAGCGGCGTGTCGCCCGCACTGCCCGCATGGCTAGGGGGGTTGATGACATCCGAGGAAAAATACACGGTACTTCCATCCGACCTGAAAATGGTGGAAGATTACGTCGGCCGCCGCGCGCGGGCGGCGCGTTAGGGAGTAGTAGCCATATGGGTGTTGAGGTAAGCCGTCTGTCGAACGGCCTGACAGTCGCCACCGAAACCCTTCAAAGTATCGAATCGGTTGCCCTTGGAGCCTGGGTCAAGTCGGGTGCTCGCAATGAACGTGACAACGAGCATGGCATGGCCCATCTGCTCGAGCACATGGCGTTCAAGGGTACCAATAGGCGAAGCGCCTTCGAAATAGCCTCGGAGATCGAGGACGTCGGCGGTGAGATCAACGCCGCCACCAGCGTCGAAACCACCTCCTACTATGCCAGGGTGCTCTCCGACGATGTGCCGCTGGCCGTCGACATTCTTGCCGACATCCTGCAGGAGTCCGAGTTCGACCCACAGGAACTCGAACGCGAGCAGCATGTGATCCTGCAGGAGATCGGGGCCGCGCACGACACGCCCGACGACATCGTCTTCGACCGTTTCACGGAGACGGCGTTTCGCCACCAGACGATCGGACGCTCGATCCTGGGCACGCCGGAAACCGTCAAATCCTTCACCTCAAGGCAGTTGCACGATTTCATCGAAAGGCAATATGGCGCCGAGCGCATGGTGATTGTCGCTGCCGGCGACATCAAGCACGACAATTTCGTGCGCGAGGTCGAAAAGCAGCTCGGCGGCTTCCGCAGCAAGGCCGACAGCACCATCCCGCAGTATGCGCAATATATCGGCGGCGATTTCCGCGAGGACCGCGACTTGATGGACGCGCAGATCGTGCTTGGGTTCGAAGGCCGCGCCTATCATGTGCGCGACTTCTATGCCTCGCAGGTGCTGTCGATGATCCTCGGCGGTGGCATGTCGTCGCGCCTGTTCCAGGAGGTCCGCGAAAAACGCGGCCTGTGCTATTCGGTCTATGCCTTCCATTGGGGCTTTTCCGACACAGGCGTCTTCGGCGTCCATGCCGCCACCGGCCAGAGCGATATCGCCGAACTGGTCCCTGTCATCATCGACGAACTGCAGAAGGCCGGCGAGAACATCCTGCAGGAAGAACTCGACCGTGCGCGTGCGCAATATCGCGCCGGGCTGATCATGTCCGCCGAAAGCCCGGCCAGCCGGGCTTCGCAGATCGCACGGCAACTGCTTCTGTTCGGCCGGCCGATCGCCAAGGAGGAATTGATGGAACGGCTGGCGGCGCTGACGATCGAGCGGCTGACCGATCTGTCGTCGCGATTGTTCTCGACCAAGCCGACGCTTACCGCTGTCGGGCCCGTGGGCACACTGGCGCCATACGAGGCGATCCTCGAATCGCTCGCAGGCACGCAGACCACGGCGCGCAAGCTCGCCGTCTAAGCCCCTCAAAGCGCCATGTTCGCGCTCCCTTTCTTCCGCCGTGACCTACCGGCGCTGAAAGGCGACCGCGTCACACTGCGCGTGCCATTCACCAATGATTACCGCGAGTGGGCGGCGGTGCGCGGTGAAAGCCGCGCCTTCCTGGAACCTTGGGAGCCGCGCTGGACTCCCGACGAACTCGACCGCAATGCGTGGCGGCTTCGCATCAGCCGCTACCGCGAAGACTATGCGCAGGGGACGGCCATCGCCTTCTTCATCTTCGAAGGCAGCAGCGGCAAACTGGCAGGCGGCATCACGCTCGGCAACATACGCCATGGCGTCTCGCAAAGCGGCCATGTCGGCTACTGGATCGGCGAACGCTTTGGCGGCCGCGGTCTGATGACCGACGCGGTCAAGGTGGTGACCCGCTTCGCCTTCGATACGCTGAGGTTGCACCGGATCGAAGCGGCCTGTATTCCCGACAATATCAGGTCGATCCGCGTGCTTGAAAAAGCCGGATTCCGGCGCGAAGGACTTCTGCGATCCTATCTCAGGATCAACGGCATCTGGCAGGACCACTACCTCTATGCCCGGATCGCGGACGATCCGCCGTGCGTTGGAACGAAGGACTGATTTTTTTGACGAATTTCCTGCGAAACGGGCTGCTGTTCGCCTTTGTCCTCGCGACAATGCTGACGCTGTGCGCGGCGAACTCTGCCTTCGCAGTCGAGCCGATCAAGATTGCCCGCGACGACGTCGCGCTCGACCTTTCCGGTGCCGTCGAGATCTACCGGAACCAGGGCGAGAATTTCCAGGTGTCGACCGCTCCGGGTCCGGACGGCATCGTGCGGCGCATCGAGGTCGAGGCCAATGACGCGCGTTCGACCGGCGACTGGGCGGTGTTCGCGCTGGCCAACACCACCGACCAGCAGCTCGACAGGCTGATCGTCGCACCGCATTTCCGACTGGTGAATTCAGGCATCTTCTGGCCGGATCTCGGCTCGACCCGCATCGCCGCCATCACGCCCAGCGAAGGCTTCGCGCTCGACCGCCAGACCAGCCCCGACGCCGACGTGTTCCGGGTGACGCTGAACCCCGGGACGGTCATTACCTTCATCGCCGAGCTGGCCTCGCCGAAGCTGCCTCAGGTCTATCTCTGGGATCCGGAATCCTACAAGGACTCGGTCAATTCCTACACGCTGTTTCGCGGCATCGTCATCGGCATTGCAGGCCTGCTGGCGCTGTTCCTGACCATCCTGTTCGTGGTCAAGGGAACCTCGATGTTCCCAGCGACCGCGGCACTTGCCTGGGCGGTGCTGGCCTATATCTGCGTCGATTTCGGCTTCCTCAACAAGATCATCGAGATATCGCCCGGCAATGAGCAGATGTGGCGGGCGGGAACCGAGGTGGCGCTGGCCGGAACCTTCGTGGTGTTCCTGTTCGCCTACCTCAACCTCAACCGATGGCACGGCCATTTCAGCTACGGCGCATTGGTCTGGATCCTCGGACTGTTGCTGATCGCCGGTGTCGCCATCGTCGACCCGGCGGTCGCCGCCGGCATCGCCAGGCTGTCCTTCGCCGCCACCGCGCTGACCGGGCTCGGCCTGATCATCTTCCTCGGCATACGCGGCTACGACCGCGCCATCATGCTGGTGCCTAGTTGGGTGATGGTGCTTTTGTGGCTGTGCGGATCGTGGATGGCGATCACCGGCATGCTGGACAACGATATCGCCCAGCCGGCCTTGGGCGGCGGGCTGATCCTGATCATCCTGTTGATCGGCTTCACCGTCATGCAGCATGCCTTTGCCGGCGGCGCGCTGCATCAGGGCCTGTTCTCCGACCTCGAACGGCAGGCGCTGGCGGTGGCCGGATCGGGCGACACGGTTTGGGACTGGGACGTGCTGCGCGACCGCGTCGTCACCAGGCCCGATGTCAGCATCCAACTCGGCCTGGCGCCCAACAGCCTCGGTGGTGCCGCACGCAACTGGCTGCCGGTGCTGCATGCCGACGACCGCGACACGTTCCGCACCACGCTCGATGTGGTGCTCGAACACCGGCGCGGCCGGGTGTCACAGAACTTCCGACTGCGCGGCGCCGACGGCCATTATCACTGGTTTTCGCTCCGCGCGCGTCCGGTGATCGGGTCGGACGGCGAAGTCATCCGCTGCGTCGGCACCATGGTCGACGTCACCGAGCAGAAGAAATCCGAGGAAAGGCTGCTGCACGATGCCGTGCACGACAATCTGACCGGCCTGCCGAACCGCGAATTGCTGATGAACCGGCTGGAAGCCATCATCTCGATCGCCCGCACCGAAGAGAAGGTGCGCCCGACCGTGTTCGTCATCGACATCGACCGTTTCAAGCAGGTCAATGACGGGCTCGGCATTTCTGCCGGCGACACCATCCTTTTGACCATCGCGCGCCGCCTCCACCGGCTCTTGAAGCCGAAGGATTCGCTGTCGCGCTTTGCCGGCGACCAGTTCGCGCTGATGCTGCTTTCCGAACAGGATCCCGCCCGCATCGCCGCCGTCGCGGACGCCATCAAGCATGCCATCAACAATCCGATCACCTTCGCCAAGCGCGAGATCGTGCTGACGGCCTCGATCGGACTGATCACCTGGAACTCGCCGCAAATGTCGGCCGAGGACATGGTCAAGGATGCCGAGTTGGCCATGCATCAGGCCAAGCGCTTCGGCGGCGACAGGATCGAGCCGTTCCGGCCAGCCTTCCGCACCGTCGGCACCGATCGGCTGCAGTTCGAATCCGACCTGCGCCGCGCCATCGAGCGGCGCGAGTTCACGCTCGCCTACCAGCCGATCGTGCGGCTGGAGGATGGCAGCGTCGCCGGCTTCGAAGCCCTGCTGCGCTGGGACCATCCGCGCCGCGGCATGATCCCACCGGCGGATTTCATCCCGGTCGCCGAGAGCTGCGGGTTGATCGTGCAGCTCGGCCTGTTCGCCATGCAGCAGGCGGCGGAAGACCTCGCCAGCTGGCAAAAGCAGATCGGCGACGCGCCGCTGTCGGTCTCGGTCAACCTGTCCAGCCGCCAGTTGATCCGCCGCGACCTGGTCAGCGACGTCCGCTCCGTGATCGCCCGCGCAAACCTGAAGCCGCGCTGCTTCCGCCTCGAACTCACCGAATCGCTCGTCATGGACAATCCCGAGCAGACGGCCCATGTGCTGACCAAGCTGAAGCAGCTCGGCATCGGCCTGTCGCTGGACGATTTCGGTACCGGCTATTCCTCATTGGCCTATCTGACGCGTTTCCCTTTCGACACCATCAAGATCGACAAGAGCTTCGTCGACGACAAGACACCCAAGCGCGCGGTGCTGCTCAAATCGATGGTCAACATGGCGCATGAACTCGGCCTGTCTGTCGTCGCCGAGGGCATTTCGGACGACAGCGATGCGCTGGAATTGCGCCAGATGGGCTGCGAATATGTGCAGAGCTTCATGTTCGGCGCGCCGATGCCGGGCGACCAGGTGCTGAAGACGCTGAAGGAGCAGTATCCGCTGACGCAAGCGTGAGAAGCTTAGGCGTGTCCGGCGGCGAGGCTGAGATGGGCGAGATCGATGCCGATCGCAGCAAGAATCCGGTCGTATTTGCGCTCGATGTCGGTGTCGAACAGAAGCTCGGCATTGGCCGGGCAAGTCAGCCAACCATTCTCGGCGATCTCGGTCTCCAGTTGGCCGGCGCCCCAGCCGGAATAGCCGAGCGCCATCAGCGCGTGACGAGGACCGCGCCCGGACGATATGGCGCGCAATATGTCGACGGTCGCGGTCAGGCAGATGTCGTCCGAAACGGTCAGCGAGGATTCCACCCGGTAGTCGCCCGAATGCAGGACAAAGCCGCGACTGCGATCCACGGGCCCGCCATTGCGCACGACGAAGTCACGGGCTTGCGCCGGCAGGCGGATCGCCTCGTGTTCGTTCATGATGCCCAGTTGCACGAGCAGATCCGGAAACAACATCTGCTGCGTCTGGTTGATGATCAGCCCCATGGCGCCTTCATCTGAGTGCGCGCAGATATAGACGACCGAGCGCGTGAAACGGTCGTCCTTCATGCCGGGCATGGCAATCAGGAACTGATCGTCGAGAAAGCCGCGGCTCGCGACCGTCTTCTTGTGGCGCAACAAGTCCATGAAAGGCAGCGTAACGCGTTTCCAAAGCGCCGAAAAGATGCACTGTGCGGGATTCGACCAAAGCCCATGCGGCGGGGCCGAGCATTCTCCCCTCGAGGTCACGCAAATATGATACTGGCAAGACCATGAAATCATTGCGCGGCCACGAACGGACGATCAAATCACCGCCATGCGAAGCTTGAAAATCCTGCTGCTCGGCGCCGCCATCGGATTGGCAACCGCACTTCCCGCCGTCGCCTCTTCATCGGCCTGGTACAACAGCGAAGGCGGCAAGGTCCGGCTGGTGACATCAGGCCAACCCGACGACGCCGGCCGCATCCAGGGCGTTCTCGACATAGCGCTCAAGCCCGGCTGGAAAACCTACTGGCGCGATCCGGGAGACGCGGGCGTGCCGCCGCAGCTCGACATCTCAGCCAGCACCAACATCGCCGACGCCGCTCTGTCGTTTCCTGCTCCCCAGCGCCACGACGACGGCTATGGCAAATGGGCAGGCTACAACCATCCGGTTTCGCTGCCGGTGACATTCACACTGGCCACGCCGAACCAGCCGGTGGTGATCGATGCCGACATCTTTCTCGGTATTTGCGAAACGATCTGCATCCCGGTACAGACGCGGCTGACCGTTGATCCTGCCTCCGACCCGGACAATGCCGAGGACGCGGCGCTGGTGAAGGCAAGTTTTTCGGCATTGCCGGCGCCCGCAAGGTCCGATTTCGGCATCAAAGTCCTGCCGGGCGACCACGAAACGCTGATTGTCGAGGCGAGTCTTCCCGGCGATCCGGATGCGGCGGATTTCTTCGTTGCCGGCGAACGTGATTACATGTTCGGCGCCCCTGCCCGAAGCGAAAAGGACGGCAAGCTGATTTTCACAGTGCCGATCCTCGATCGCCCGTCGGCGACGCCCACGGATGGTGGGCTTCACTACACGCTGACGAGTTCGGTGGGTGCGGTCGAAGGGCTTCTGCCTTTCCCTTGATCCAGCGTCTCCAAACGGTTGCGGGACGCCGTTGAGTTCGTTACGCAAAGACCCGTCCTTCCCGATTTTCCCAAGCGAGGAATTCATGACCATTTCAGTTGGCGACAAGCTCCCTGATGTGACCTTCAAGTCGATGACCGCCGATGGCGCGAAGTCGATCACCGGGGCCGAGATCTTCTCCGGCAAGAAGGTCGTGCTGTTTGGGGTGCCCGGCGCCTTCACGCCGACCTGCAGCAACAATCATTTGCCCGGCTATCTCGAGAACCATGACGCCATCCTGGCGCGCGGCGTCGACACAATCGCCGTCGTTTCGGTCAACGACGTCCACGTCATGGGCGCCTGGGCGCACTTCACTGGCGGTGAGGGCAAGATCCTTTTCCTCGCCGACGGCAGTGGCGATTTTGCCAAGGCGACCGGCCTCGACTACACCAGCAACGACATGGGGCTGCGCTCAAGGCGCTTCTCAATGATCGTCGACGACGGCAAGGTTACCGCGCTTAATGTCGAGACCAAGCCCGGTGTCGACGAGTCCGGCGCGGCTCATATTCTGGGGCAGCTCTGAACTTCAGGGCGGCGATCGCGCTTGTGTTCCAGGGATTGCCACTGGGGGGACCCTAGCGATGTTTGACATCTTCTGGCGTGCCATCGCGATCGGCATCGGCGCCACCGTGCTGATGGATCTCTGGGCCGTCTTCCTGCACAAGGCGTTCGGCCAGCCACGGCCGAACTGGGGGCCGGCCGGGCGATGGGTCTGGCACCTCCGCGACAAGCTCTTCCACGACGATATCGGCAATGCAGCGCCCTACGCGCATGAAACGGCGCTGGGCTGGGCCTTTCATTATCTTGTCGGCATCGTCTACGGCGTCATCCTGGTGGTGCTGGCCGGAGCGGGCTGGCTTGCAACGCCGACATTCCTGCCGGCCTTCATCCTCGGCATCGTCACCGTCGGCGCCGGCTGGTTCCTGCTGGCGCCCGGGATGGGCGCTGGCTGGGCCGCATCGAAGCGACCCAATCCGATGCGGATCCGGGCGCTTAATCTAGTATCGCACACGGTGTTCGCGCTCGGACTGTATGGCACGGCGCTGCTGATCCGTTAGAGCAGTTCACCGTTTCACGGAAACGGTGAACTGCCGCCCCGCTCCCGGAATCAATAGCTCTGGGTTGAGCGCCGCACCTTTGCGACAGCCGGCTGTTTTGCCTGCGCAGCCGGGTCTGGCGCCGCTACAGGCTTGAATGGACCCTTCTTGAACGGCGCCATGCCTTCGCGCGCGAGTTCATCGGCACGCTCGTTCTCGGTATGGCCCGCATGGCCCCTGACCCAGTTCCAAGTGACTTTGTGGCGCCGGTTGGCCTCATCCAAAGCCTGCCAGAGCTCACCGTTCTTCACAGGCTTCTTGTCGGCGGTCTTCCAGCCGTTCTTTTTCCAGCCGTGGATCCACTTGGAGATGCCATCCATGACATATTTGCTGTCGGTGTGAAGCTCGACCGCGCAAGGTTCCTTCAGCGCGTTCAGCGCCGAGATGGCGGCGAGAAGTTCCATGCGGTTGTTGGTCGTCTCGGCCTCACCGCCGGAAAGCTCCTTGGTGGTGCCATTGAAGCGCAGGATCGCGCCCCAGCCGCCGGGACCGGGATTGCCCGAACAGGCGCCGTCGGTGAAGATCTCAACCTGCTTGCTCATGATACCCCATATTAGGCCAATCCATATTCCGAAGGAGATCTGATCGCCCGATGGAACCGCATCCTGCGGATATACTCGGTCGGGTCGCGTTTCATCACCAGCCCACCATCGGGCACGGTTAGCCAGTCGTACAGCCGGGTCAGCATGAAGCGCAGTGCCGAACCCCGCGCCAGCATCGGCAGCGCCGCCTTCTCCTGGTCGCTCAGGGGACGCACGCTCTGATAGCCGGCAAGCAACGCCTTGCCCTTGGTGAGGTTGAAGGAAAAATCCTTCTCGAAGCACCAGGCATTGAGGCAGGTGGCGACATCGTAGGCGTAGAGGTCGTCGCAAGCGAAATAGAAATCGATCAGACCGGAGAGCTTTTCGCCGAGGAAGAAGACGTTGTCCGGGAAAAGATCGGCATGGATGATGCCTTGCGGCAGGTCTTTCGGCCAGTTGCGCTCGAAATCGGCGAAGTCGGCATCGACCTCGGCCGCAAGGCCTGGCTCGACTTCATCGGCGCGGTCGCGGGATGCGTTCCAAAGCTTGCGCCAGCCGTCGATGGCCAGCGCATTCGGACGCGTCATCGAAAAATCGGCGCCGGCCAGATGCAACTGCGCCAACGCCTTGCCGACCTCGCCGCAATGCGTCGCTGTCGGCCGCCGCAGCGAAAGCCCTTCGAGGAAGGTGATGATGACAGCCGGTCGGCCGGCGAGCGTGCCGATGACGCTGCCGTCATCCGCGGTCACCGGCAGCGGGCAGGACACGCCCTTTTTTGCTAGATGGCCCATCAGCCCGAGGAAAAACGGCAGATCCGCCTTCTCGACCCGCTTTTCGTAGAGCGTCAGGATGTAGGAGCCGCTGGAGGTGTGCAGCAGGAAGTTCGAGTTCTCGGTACCTTCGGCGATGCCCTTGTAAGACAGGAGTTCGCCGACCGGATAGTGCTTCAGGAACGCGCTGAGTTCGCCTTCCGCAACGTCGGTGTAGACCGCCATGTGCCTTACGCGGCTCCATTGACGAAGGCCATGTCGGCCCGCGTCAGTTCGACATCGCGCAGTACCCGCATGACCGGAAAATCCTCCGTTTCCGTGGCCGTGATGGCCAGGTCGATCGTCACGTCGAAACGTTGCCGGAACGCGTCGATGATCTCGTCGACGATGATTTCGGGCGCCGATGCGCCGGCCGACAGGCCGAGCGTCGAGATGTTGCCGATGTCATTCCACGGAATCTCGGCGGCGCGCTGCACGAGAAGCGACATCGAGGCGCCGGCACGTTCCGCCACTTCGACAAGGCGTCGCGAGTTGGAGGAATTGGGCGCGCCGACGATCAAATAGAGATCGGCGCCGGCCGCGGTCTCCTTGACCGCCTCCTGGCGATTGGTGGTGGCGTAGCAGATCGATTCCGCCGCCGGAGCCTGCAAGGCAGGAAAGCGATCCTGCAAGGCGCGGATGATGCCGGCGGTGTCCTCGACCGACAGCGTGGTCTGGGTAACGAAGCCGAGCGCCTGCGGATCGGCGGGCGCGAGCTTTGCCGCATCGGCTTCTGTCTCGATCAGCGTCACCGCTCCGTCCGGCAACTGGCCCATGGTGCCGATCACCTCGGGATGTCCGGCATGGCCGATCAGGAGCACATGGCGGCCGAGCCGCTGATGGCGCATCGCCTGTTTGTGAACCTTCGACACCAGCGGGCAGGTGGCATCCAGATAGAACAGATTGCGCGCCTGGGCATCGGCCGGCACCGACTTCGGCACGCCATGCGCCGAGAACACGACCGGTGATTGCCGGTGTTCGGCCGGGATTTCGGAGAGTTCCTCGATGAAGACCGCACCAAGGCTTTGCAGACCCTCGACGACATAACGGTTGTGCACGATCTCATGGCGGACATAGACCGGCGCGCCATACTTCTTCAGCGCCAGTACGACAATCTGGATGGCCCGGTCGACGCCGGCGCAAAAACCGCGCGGCTGGCAGAGCCGGATCGTCAGGGGCGGTTTGGTCGTTGTTTGAAGCATGAATCCGGGCCGGTTGATCAGAGCCGAAATGAGGTGCCTACCCCTGCCCTGTCAAGGGCATCGGTAGGGAGGCGGGCGTCGGTGGCGTTCATTCCTCTGTCGCGGGACGGCGAAGCCGCAGGATGAGCACGGCGGCGAGCGCCGCGGCAAGGCCATACCAGGTCATCGCATATTGCAGATGGCTGTTCGGCAGGTCGATGATGGTGACGCCGCCCACCGGCAAGCCGCCTGGATTAGGCGTCTTGTCGGCGTCGATGAAGATCGGCACCAGCGCGGCGCCCGCCGGCAGCCCGGCGCTCGCCGCCATCGCGTCACGATCCTTCCAGTAGAAGATGTTCTTCGCCACATCATTGTCCGGAAGCATCATCGACGGCTTTGCCGGCAGCGGGTTGCGGGCAAGTCCCGTGATCGTCACCCTGCCCGTCACCTGTCCCTTGGCGCGCTTGGCGGCATCCTTCAGATCGTAGGGCACGAAACCGCGATTGATCAGGACGAAGCGGCCATCGTCCAGGGCAAGCGGCGTATAGACATTGAAGCCGGCTTCGCCGTCCCAGGTCGCGAAGAAATGCCGTTCGCCTTGATGCAGGAACGTGCCGGTGACGGCGACCGGCGTATAGTCGACGTCCCCGGTGGCGGCGAATTCTTTCTCAACCTCGGCCAGCGGCCGCGGTTCTGAATGGGTGCGTTGGTCGATGGTTTGGAGAAGATCTTCCTTCCAGTGCAGGCGTTGGACCTGCCAGGTGCCGAGCGCCAGCAGGATCAGCAACAGCACCAGGCCAAGGCCAAGCAGCAATGCCGATCCCGGCCGCGAGCGGCCGCCGGCTTTGATGGACGCCTCGCTCATTCGCCGCGATCCAGCCGGCCCTCGGCCGCCTTGTTGCGGTATTGCAGCGTGAGCAGCACGCCTTTGATCAGCCGCAGCGCCGTCAGGCACAGCACGACCGCCAGCGGGATCCAGACCAGCAGATGCAGCCAGAGCGGCGGGCCTAAAGTCACTTCGACCCAGAGCGCCAGGCCGACGATGATGAAGCCGATGATCAGGATAACGAATACCGCCGGTCCGTCGCCGGCATCGGCGTAGGAATAGTCGAGACCGCAGTTGACGCAGCGCTTGCCGACGGTGAGGAAACCGGAAAAGAGCCGCCCCTCGCCGCAGCGTGGACAGCGGCCATGCAGGCCGGCCGAAATCGGGTCGATCGGAGGCCAGATGGCCCTATCTTCACCCATGGAAGCGTCGTCGCTCATTGCTTACCGCTCGATCTCGATCGGTGTCCTATCGGCCACCATTGCCCAGATTTCATTCATGTCGGAATCCGTAACCGCAATGCAGCCGTCGGTCCAGTCGACCAATTGAAGCAGCTCGGCAACATCATGATCACGAATGCGCAAATGGCACAGGGAATTGTCGGCCGCATGGTCCATCGATCGGCGATCATTGCGCCGAAAAGAAGAGGCGGCCACGTCGCCGCGGCCGCCTTCTTGAAATCGAACCCTCAATCGGGAATCAGTGGGCTTCGACCACCGCACCGACCGATCCCCAGACGTAGATCGATGCGAACAGGAACAGCCAGACCACGTCGACGAAGTGCCAGTACCAGGCTGCGGCCTCGAAGCCGAAATGCTGCTTGGGGGTGAAATCACCCTTGATCGCCCGGATCAGGCAGACCGCCAAGAAAATGGTGCCGATGATGACATGGAAGCCGTGGAAGCCGGTCGCCATGAAGAAGGTGGCGCCGTAAATGGAATCCTTGAAGGCGAAGGGAGCGTGCATGTACTCATACGCCTGCACCATGGTGAACAGCATGCCGAGACCGACGGTCAGCACCAGACCGTTGATCAGTCCCTTGCGATCGCCATGAATGAGCGAGTGGTGCGCCCAGGTAACCGTAGTGCCTGACAGGAGCAGGATGACGGTGTTGTAGAGCGGCAAATGGAAGGGATCGAGAACCTCCATGCCCTTCGGCGGCCAGACGCCACCGGTAAATGTATGGCGCGCGTAATTCTGCACCTCGCCGGCGAAAAGGCTGGCGTCGAAATAGGCCCAGAACCAGGCAACGAAGAACATCACCTCCGAGGCGATGAACATGATCATGCCGTAGCGCAGATGGAGCGACACGACACGCGTATGATGGCCCTCATGCGCTTCCTTGATCGTGTCCGACCACCAGGCGAACATGGTGTAGAGGACGATCACGATGCCGATGAAGAACAGCCACGGATTGGCGATGTTGAGGCCGAAAATCGGGAAGCTGCCGCCCTTCAGATATTGCATCAAGCAGACGCCGCCAAAGGCGGTGACGAGCGCTCCTACCGATCCCAGGAAGGGCCACGGGCTCGGGTCGACGAGATGATAATCATGCTGTGGTTTTGCGTGCGCGTCTGCCATATCAACCCCCGAGATTTGCTTCGGTATTCGAAATTGTTTTGCTCTGGCCTTGAACCGGCTCCGACGACGCAACCGGCTTGTTCTTCTCGACCGGAAACATCGTATAGGACAGAGTGATCGTCTTTACGTCCTTCAGTTCTGGCACGTTGACGATGTCAGGATCCACGTAGAACAGGACCGGCATGTCCAGGGTCTCGCCGGGCTTCAGCGTCGTGTCGGTGAAGCAGAAGCACTCGACCTTGTTGAAGTAGGGTCCCGCCAGTTCCGGCTGCACATTGAAGGTGGCGCGGCCGGTCACGGGGCGATCGAACTTGTTGGTGGCCTTGTAGTGCGCCTGCACCGTCTCGCCGATCTTCATGGTCACCGAGCGCTGGACCGGCTGGAAGTCCCACGGCACGCCGGCGATGTTGGCATCGAAGCGGACGGTGATCTCACGGTCGAGCACGCGGCCGGCATACTGTTTCTCGGCACGCTGCGTCGTGCCGCCATAGCCCGTCGCCTGGCAGAACATCTTGTAGAGCGGCACCGCGGCATAGGCCATGCCGATCATGCCGGTAAAGAAGGCAAGGCAGACGGCCGCGACGACGAGGTTGCCGCTCTTCCCGGCCGGTCTTTTGGGCGTCTCGACGCTCATCACATCGTGCCTGACAGATTGTGGCCGAACTTCACGATCGTCGCGATGTAGAAAATGACGACCAGGACGGCCAGCGCTACACCGATGGCGACCGAACGGTTGCGTCTGGCTTTCCTCTGCCGCTCGGTCAGCGTGACCAGTTCGAGCTTTTCTTCGATCATGGTCATGCTCCGCCCATGGCAAGCGCGCGTTCGACAACGCTGTCGGCCAGATAGGCAGCGAAGATGGCGAAGAGATAAAGCAGCGAATAGGCGAACAAGGCCTTGGCCGGTTTCATGACGCGGTCGTCGTCGGCCATGGCAAGCACTTTCCATGCGTACCAGACAAACCCCAGCCCAAGCAGCGCGGCGGCGACGCCGTAGACCGGCGTGGTATAGCCAAGCAGCCACGGCAGCACACCGACAGGGGCCAGAACCAGCGCGTAAGCGAAGATCTGGCGACGGGTCGAAGCATGTCCGGCGACGTTGGGCATCATCGGGATACCGGCCTTGGCGTAGTCCTCGGACTTGAACAGCGCCAGCGCCCAGAAGTGCGGCGGCGTCCACAGGAAGATGATCAGAAACAGGATCAGGCTTTCCAGGCTGACCGTCCCGGTCACCGCGGCCCAGCCGATCACCGGCGGGATGGCGCCGGCAGCCCCGCCAATGACGATGTTCTGCGGCGTCCAGCGCTTCAGCCACATCGTGTAGACGACGGCATAGAAGAAAATGGTGAAGGCCAGCAGCGTCGCTGCAAGCCAGTTAACCAGCACGCCGAGTGTCATCACCGACAGTACCGAAAGCACCAGACCGAAGCTCAGCGCTTCATGCGCCTGGATGCGACCGGACGGAACCGGACGGCTGGCGGTCCTGGTCATCACCGCATCGATGTCGGCGTCATACCACATATTCAGCGCCCCGGAGGCGCCAGCACCAATGGCAATCGACAGGATGGCGATCACAGCCAGCAGCGGATTGACGGTCACGGGCGCCGCGAGCATGCCGACAAAGGCGGTGAACACCACCAGCGACATGACGCGCGGCTTCAGCAGGGCGAAGAAATCGCCCGCTGTTGCTTCCGACATGCGAAAGCCCGCTTCGTCAATCAATGGGTCGTCGACAAGGGCCATGCGTACTTTAAGTCCATTATTCCGTTGGCCAAAACCGCCGGCGGACCGGCGGTTTCGTATTCGAGCGGGGCAGCCGCCTTACTTGATCTTCGGCAGCTGTTCCCACTGGTGGAAAGGCGGCGGCGAAGGCAGCTGCCATTCGAGAGTCGTTGCACCCTCGCCCCACGGGTTGGCGCCGGCGATCCGCTTCTTCTGGAAAGCTTCGAACACGCAATAGAGGAAGATCAGGACGCCGACGGCCGAGATATAAGAGCCGATGGACGACACATAATTCCAGCCGGCAAACGCGTCCGGATAGTCGATAGTGCGGCGCGGCATGCCGGCGAGGCCGAGGAAATGCTGCGGGAAGAAGATCAGGTTGACACCGACGAAGGTGACCCAGAAGTGGGTGTTGGCGATGACCGGCGAGTACATGTAGCCGGTCATCTTCGGGAACCAGTAGTACCAACCGGCGAAGATGGCGAACACCGCGCCGAGCGACAGCACATAGTGGAAGTGGGCAATGACGAAATAGGTGTCATGCAGCGAGCGGTCGAGGCCGGCATTGGCCAGCTGGACGCCGGTAACGCCACCGATGGTAAACAGGAAGATGAAGCCCAGTGCCCACAGCATCGGCGTCTTGAACGAAATCGACCCGCCCCACATCGTCGCGATCCAGGAGAAGATCTTCACGCCCGTCGGCACCGCGATGACCATGGTGGCGAAGACGAAATAGCGCTGCGTGTCGAGCGACAGGCCGGTCGTGTACATATGGTGCGCCCAGACGATGAAGCCGACGGCGCCGATCGCCACCATGGCGTACGCCATGCCGAGATAACCGAAGACCGGCTTCTTCGAAAAAGTCGATATGACGTGGCTGATGATGCCGAAGCCCGGCAGGATCAGGATGTAGACTTCCGGGTGACCGAAGAACCAGAAAAGGTGCTGGAACAGGATCGGGTCGCCGCCGCCATCGGGAGCAAAGAAGGTCGTGCCGAAATTGCGGTCGGTGA
The DNA here is from genome assembly GCF_040319965.1 of Mesorhizobium sp. M0830. Classification (NCBI taxonomy): domain Bacteria; kingdom Pseudomonadati; phylum Pseudomonadota; class Alphaproteobacteria; order Hyphomicrobiales; family Phyllobacteriaceae; genus Mesorhizobium; species Mesorhizobium sp. M0830. Next base: position 86,329 of record NZ_JAMYOR010000018.1, read on the forward strand.
GCAGCATGGTGATGCCGCCGGCCAGAACCGGCAACGAGAGCAGCAGCAGGAAGGCGGTGATCAGCACCGACCAGGCAAACAGCGGCATCTTGTGCAGCGTCATGCCAGGCGCGCGCATGTTGAAGATGGTGGTGATGAAATTGATTGCGCCAAGGATCGACGACGCACCGGCGATGTGGATCGACAGGATTGCCAGATCCATGGCGGGTCCGGGCTGACCCGAGGTCGACAGCGGGGGATAGAGCGTCCAGCCGCCACCGACGCCGAAAGCACCCGGTGCACTCGGCACGAACATCGAGGTGAGCAACAGGATGAAAGCTGGCGGCAGCAGCCAGAAGGAGATGTTGTTCATGCGCGGGAACGCCATGTCTGGCGCGCCGATCATGATCGGCACCATCCAGTTGGCAAAACCGCCGATCAGCGCCGGCATGACCATGAAGAAGATCATGATCAGTGCGTGCGCGGTGGCGAAGGCATTGTACATGCTCTTGCCGCCGTCGATCGCGGCGTCTCCGTTCATGCCGTAGACCATCTGCGCCAGACCGCTGAAGATCTGGATGCCCGGCTCCTGCAACTCCATGCGGATGGCGACAGACAAGGCACCGCCGATGATGCCGGCCATGATCGCGAAGATCAGGTAGAGCGTACCGATGTCCTTGTGGTTGGTCGAATAAACCCAGCGCACCCAGCCGTGATAAGGCTTGTGATCGTGCCCGTCGTGAGCTGCAGCGTCTGCCATGTTCCGCTCCGTTCCCTGATCTTTTCTGGCCGCGGCATCAGTTGCCGGCGGCTGCTACCTTGTTTTGGCCGTCGACCTGCGCCATCAGCGTCTTGTTGGCGCCGGGCAGATTGGTCTTGGCTGCCGCCAGCCAGGTCTTGAACTGCGCGTCGGAGACGACGCGGATGGCGATCGGCATGAAGGCATGGTCCTTGCCGCAGAGCTGCGAGCATTGGCCGTAATAGAGGCCTTCCTTCTCCGCCTTGAACCAGGTCTCGTTGGTGCGGCCCGGAATGGCGTCGATCTTGATGCCGAACGACGGCATGGCAAAGGAGTGGATGACGTCGGTCGCGGTGACAAGCACGCGGGTCATGGTGTTGACCGGCACCACCAGTTCATTGTCGACGGCCAGCAGGCGCGGATATTCCTTGCGGTCCTCCTTGCCGGCGCCGGCCCGATCACCGTCCTGGAGGATCGCGGAGTTGAAGGAGAGCGTATTCTCGGTCTGGTACTCGTAGTCCCAGTTCCACTGGTTGCCGGTCGCCTTGACGGTCAGCTTTGCTTCTTCCGGCGGCGTATATTGCGCGGTCAGCAGCTGGAACGAGGGAATGGCGAGGCAAAGCAGGATGACGACCGGGCCGACAGTCCAGATCACCTCGATCAGCGTGTTGTGGCTGGTCTTGGATGGGACCGGGTTCGCACTGGCGCGGAATCTCACGATGCAATAGGCGAGGAGAAGCAGCACCAGGATGGTGATCGGGACGATGAACCACATCGTGTAGTTTCCGAACCACTCGATCTGCCGCATCATGTCGGTCGCAGGTGTCTGAAAGGTTGTCTCCCAGTCCTTGGGCTGGTCGGCACGGGCGGATGTGCCGGCGAAAAACGTGATAGCGGCACAAGCACTTAGAAGCTTGGCACCTGCTAGAAACTTGGCGCTTGCCAGGAAATTTCTCATCGCCCTCATCGTCTCCCAGTTTCTCGCGGCGGTATCCACGAGAATAACGAACAATGCCGGGACGGGAATCCCGACAGTCTCAAGCTGGTTCAAACCATACTCTTTTTCCCTCTGCAAGAAAGGAGCGGGCGAAACCGTGCGGCATTTTTGCGCGCGAGACCGGATGCGCCTTTGAAGGCGGCGGCGGCGGCGCCGAATCGCCTATGTTGGGCCAACGGTAGCATTCCTGCGGACCGCTCGTGCCGGGCGTCGCAATTCGGGCGAAATTGGCAGGGAAAAGCGCCGCATTGGCCTTTTCGGGGCAGACCGGGTGCGGTCCCGTCCTTTACTTGGCTTTGGCGCGGCTTAAAGTGCCGTGATTCGCAATGGAGCCGTCATGACCCCTTGGCTTTCGAGAAACTCTCGGTTTTCGAGAAACTGGGCGAAGGTCATCTTTCTCGCCGCCCTGTCTGGTATCGGCATGTCCGGCACGGCCAACGCCGCGCAACCGAGCGGCACGGTGCGCTCGACGCATGGCGCGTGGTCGATCATCTGCGACACCCCGGCAGGCGCGACCTCGGAACAATGCGTGATGATGCAGAACGTCGTCGCCGAGGATCGTCCGGAGATGGGGCTGTCGGTCGTCGTGCTGCGCACCGCCGATAACAAGGCGGAGATCCTGCGCGTGCTGGCACCGCTCGGCGTACTTTTGCCCAACGGGCTCGGCCTCAATGTCGACGGCAAGGATATCGGCCGCGCCTATTTCGTACGCTGCTTCCAGGACGGCTGCTATGCCGAGGTCATTCTCGAAAAGCCGCTGCTCGACACGCTGAAGACCGGCACGTCGGCCACCTTCATCGTTTTCCAGACTCCGGAAGAAGGCATCGGCATCCCGGTCGATCTCAAGGGGTTCGCCGACGGTTTTGCCGCCCTGCCCTGACAGGCTGGTGCTTGCTGGAAACCTTTCTAACTGGAATTCGATGGCCAGCGACCTCAAGGACTTCATCCACCAAAAGTGACGTCGACCGACCTGTCGGCGAGCGCATTTGTCTTCGCAATGCGACGGGACGATTGTCTCGACGCGCCTTCGCGCCTACATCGGGGCAAAGACCCATTCCTCCTGTGAACGGACGCGCCATGAACAGCCTGATCGGCCAATTCGACATTTCAGACGATCGCATCAAGCAAATCGTCGCTGAGACCATCAACGGCGCCGACGACGGCGAGCTGTTTCTCGAATACAGCGAAAGCGAAGCGCTGATGTTCGACAATGGCCGGCTGAAGACCGCCAATTTCAACACCGACCAGGGGTTTGGTCTGCGTGCCGTCGCCGGCGAAGCCAGCGGTTACGCGCATTCCAGCGATCTTTCCGAGGCCTCGCTGCTGCGCGCGGCCGACGCCGTTTCAACCGTCAAGGGCGGCTATTCCGGCACGCTTGCCGCCGCACCCGCCCGCACCAACCGCCATCTCTATGGCGAGGAGAACCCTATCCCCTCGCCTTCCTTCGAGACCAAGGCAAAGCTGCTGCAGGAGATCGACGCGTGGCTGCGCGCCGAGGATCCGCGCGTGCGCCAGGTTTCGGCCTCGCTTGCCGCCTCCTGGCAACATGTCGAGATCGTGCGCGCCGACGGCCAGGTGGTGCGCGATATCCGCCCGCTGGTCCGCATCAACGTCTCTGTCGTGGTCGGCAATGGCGACCGCCAGGAGAGCGGCTCCTACGGCATGGGCGGCCGCAAGGCCTTTGGCGAATTCCTGGTCGAGGACAGCTGGAAGCACGCCGCCAAGGAGGCGCTCCGGCAAGCCCTCGTCAACCTCGAGGCGATACCGGCGCCGGCCGGCACCTTCGACATCGTGCTGTCGAGCGGTTGGCCGGGCGTCATGCTGCACGAGGCTGTCGGCCATGGGCTGGAAGGCGACTTCAACCGCAAGAAGACCTCGGCCTTCGCCGGCCTGCTGGGCCAGCAGGTCGCCGCCAAGGGAGTGACCGTCATTGACGACGGCACCATGCCCGAGCGGCGCGGCTCGCTCACTGTCGATGACGAAGGCACGCCTTCGGCCCGCAATGTGCTGATCGACGACGGCAAATTGGTCGGCTACATGCAGGATCGCCAGAACGCCCGGCTGATGGGTATGAAGGCGACCGGCAACGGCCGGCGTGAAGGCTATGCCCACCAGCCGATGCCGCGCATGACCAACACCTACATGACGGCAGGCGACATGGAGCCGGACGAAATCATCGCTTCGGTGAAGAACGGCATCTATGCAGTCTCCTTCGGCGGCGGCCAGGTCGACATCACCTCAGGCAAATTCGTCTTCGGCTGCACCGAGGCTTACATGATCGAGAACGGCAAGGTGACGCAGCCGATCAAGGGCGCCATGCTGATCGGCAACGGGCCGGACGCCATGCATCGCGTTGCGATGATCGGCAACGACATGAAGCTCGACACCGGCATCGGCATGTGCGGCAAGGCCGGACAGGGCGTGCCTGTCGGCGTCGGCCAGCCGCATTTGCGCATGAACCAGATGACGGTGGGCGGCACGCGGGTCTGATGCGATGGCCACTGGAGAAAAGTCCGTTGCCACCAGTTCAACCGATGATCAGGTCACACGGCCTGTTCCGGTCTTTCCCTCAACGCGGCCAGAGGATGTGTTCGGGTCGCTGCCCAGCAGTGGCAAGCCGAAAACATTGAGAGAAATGGAAACGGGCGTGCTCGCGGAAGCAAGGCGTCGCCGAACCAGCGAATGATCTACCGTCGCCGTTTCGGCTTCTCCAGCAGCGCCACCGCCTCGACGTGCGGCGACCACAGGAACTGGTCGATCGGCGTCACGCTTTTCAAGGTGTAGCCGCCGTCGATGAGGATACGCAAATCCCGCGCGAGCGTCACCGGATTGCAGGATACCGCGGCGACGTACGGAACATCCGAGCGGGCGATCTGCTTCGACTGGTCCTCGGCGCCGGCGCGTGGCGGGTCGAACACCAGGCCGTCGAAACCATTCAATTCCTTGAACGTCAGCGGCCGGCGGAACAGGTCGCGGCGTTCAGCCGTCACCCGCTTCAGGCCGGTGGCGAAGCGTGACCCCCGGTCGAGCGCCGAAAGGGCTGCCGCATCACCCTCCACCGCGTGGACTTCGGATTTGGTCGCCAGCCGCAAGGCAAAGCTGCCGCAACCGGCAAAGAGATCCGCCACCCTCTTGGCACGCTTCAGATGGCCGCCGACGATATCGGCCATCGCCTGTTCGGCGGCCTCGGTGGCCTGCAGGAAGGCGCCAGGCGGAATGGCGACGGCAACGCCGCCGAACATGACCGTTGGCTTTTTTGGCTCTATGATGATCTCGTCGTCGATCGAAAGCCGCGCAAATCCCTGGGCCATGACGAAATTGGAAGCGACCCGACGCTGGTTCTCGCCCAGTTTGCCTGATTCATAGACGGCGACATCAAGGCCCGAACCGGTCACGGTGACCGCCAGCCGAAACGATTTTGTTGTGGCGCATATCAACTCGGCGAGCGCTTTCAGCGGGCCGAGCGCGCTGACGATCTCGGGCAGCGAGATCGGACATTCCGATATGGAGATGATCTCCGGCGACAGATGACGGTTGAAGCCAAGCAGCATACCGCTATCGGTTCGCCGGGCGGCAAGCACCACACGGCGGCGCGTGTGCGGCGCGCAGGCGACCAGTTCGCCGATCTCGCAATCGATGGCCTTACCCTTCAAGGCGTGCACCACCTTTTCGCGTTTCCACTGGCGATAGGCTTCGGCTTCGAAATGCTGGAGGGCGCAGCCGCCGCATTCGGTGAAATGGCGGCAGGCGGGATCGATGCGCAACGGCGAGGCTTCCAGCACCGCCACCAGCATGGCGCGATCCCTTTCGCGCGCGGCGGTGACTGTCTCGCCGGGCAGTGTGAAGGGAATGAACAGATCGCCTGTCTCGGTCTCGGCGATGCCGTCCCCCTGAGCGCCAAGTTTCCTGATGCTGAAGCGCGCGCTCATCGATCCTTGATCCCACCGAGCAGGAATTCGCGATTGCCGTCGCCGCCCTCGATCGGTGACAGATGCAGCCCCAGCGCCCGCCAGCCGGGGACGGCATCGAGCCAATCCTGCAACAGGCCGGCGACACGGGAGGCGTCGTAGGGATCTTTCAACAGACCACCCTTGCCGATCGCTTCGCGACCAGCCTCGAATTGAGGCTTGACCAGAAACATGGCCTTGGCGCCAGCCTTCGCAAGGCCAAGCGCCGGCGGCATCGCCAGTTTCAGCGAGATGAAGCTGACATCGGATACGATGAAATCCGGTATACGACCGCCAAGATCGGCGGCGGTGAGATCGCGGGCGTTCAAGCCTTCGATCACCGTCACACGCGGGTCTCCCCCGACATCCGGGTGCACCTGACCATGCCCGACATCGATGGCGGTGACATGAGCAGCGCCGCGCTCCAGCAGGACCTGGGTAAAGCCGCCTGTCGAGGCGCCGATGTCGAGTGCCTCACAGCCGGCGGGATCGAGGCCGAAATGGTCGAGCCCGCCGATCAGCTTGAGCGCCGCGCGCGACACATAGCCTTGCGCCGGGTCGTCGATGGCGATGAGACATTGCGGCGAAACGCTCTGACCAGGCTTGCGGGCAAGGACGCCGTCGACAGTCACCGTGCCGCGTTCGACCGCGTCGCGGGCACGCGAGCGGCTGGCAAACAGCCCGCGCTGGACGAGCAGGTCGTCAAGCCGCTGGCGGGCGCTGGCTGGCAGAGGCGAATTCATCGGCCTTCATGGCGAAAGCCGACGACGATGGCAAGGGCACTGCCCGGCATTGAAGGAAAGCATGTCGCCTCCGACAATGATCTGCAAACGGCGCTTCGTGCTTGGGCAATCACGCGCCTCAACTTCAAGGAAGATGGGCATGACAGAAATTCTCTCGTCTTAAGCCACCGGAAATTTCATGGATCGTTAACCAGTTCTCGTCGCACTTGTTTGAGGACTAAAATGTTATGACTGCGACAGCCCGCAAAACGGGATGAAGAGGCGGCAATCTTGGAAATGGCCAGCGAAATCGTCTACAAGGTGCTTGACCGGATTTCCGGCGCCGGTCTGCTGGCGACCGGACTTCTGTTGCTGACCGCTTTGGTCAGCGCCCTCGTCGCCTATTGGCGCACGGTCGAGAAAAAGAGCTGGAAAGAATTCTTCGAGTTCGCGATCCCGCACGAGGTCGTCACTCATCCCTCGGCGAGAGCCGACCTTCTGTTCTGGGTGACGAGGAAGGCCCTGATGCCGTTCCTCATGCTGCCTGCCGGCATCGTCTTCGTCAGCGCCGTCGGTTATGCGACGAACTGGCTGCTCACGACCTTCCTTCCGATCCAAGCGCCTCTGATCGACGGTCCGGCAGGACCGGTGACGGTAACGATATTCACCATCACAATGCTGCTCGCCTACGACATCTCATATTATCTCTATCATGTCGCCCAGCATCGCTATCCGGTGCTTTGGGAACTGCACAAGGTGCACCATTCGGCCGAAGTGATGGTCGGCATAACCAAGGACCGCGTCCACCCGCTCGACGAATTGATGAACCGGGCTTGGGACGGCGTCATTCCCGGCATCTGCTTCGGCATCTGGTCGCTGGTCGCGTTGAACCTCGTCGAACTGACGATCTTCGGCGTCAACGTCTACATCATACGCAACATCCTGATGATGGATTTCGTCAGGCACACGCATTTCAAGATTTCCTTTGGGCCGCTGAACAACCTGATCTTATGCCCGCACTGGCATCAGTTGCATCACAGCACGGACCCGCGCCACTACGACAAGAACTTCGGGCTGCTCTTCTCGTTCTGGGACCGACTGTTCGGAACGCTATGCGTCCCCAGACCGGACGAGGACTTCAAGTTCGGTTTGATCGAACGCAACGTGCGCGAGTACCAGTCGCTCTCAGGCCTCTATATCCTGCCGCTGAAGCGGATTTGGCGGCTGATCGCCAGATACCTCCGCACTGAAAAGCCGGAGTCACGGCAATCGCCGCAAAGGGGCAAGCCTTGAACGGGCCTGTCGTGTGCCGGCTGCCGCAAACGCACCAGATCGAAGTCGCGACTTCGGCCGCGCGCCTGGCAGAAATAGCGCCGGCCTGGGCGGCGCTCTGGCAACGCGCCGGCGGCCTTGTTTTCCAGCATCCGGACTGGATCTCGGCCTGGTGGCGCACGACGCCGCATCAGGACCGGCGCGGCCTCAGGATCGGGTTGGTCTGGAGCGGCAAGCGCCTCGAGGCCGTCATTGCGCTTGCGACCTTCAAGCGCTCCGGTGTCCGTATCCTGGAATGGGCGGCGAAAGATCACAGCGATTATGGCGACGTGTTGCTCGCCCCCGACTGCGACCCGTTGATTCTATCGCAGCTCTGGCAACGCATTCTCGACGATGGTGGCTTCGACCTTGTCTATCTGAATCGTTTGTTGCCGGATGCCCGATTCCACGCCCTGCTCGGTTCCGCCGCCCCAGGCCGCGGCTCGATCTTGCAGCCAAACCACCGCAGCGAGATCAGCCATCGTGTCGTTGGCACCTGGCAAGGCGGCGCGCAATGGTTCGAAAGCCAATCGAAAAAAACCCGGCAAAACTATCGCCGTGGCCGCAAATTCATGGAGGAAGGCGGCAAGCTGCGCTTCCGCCTGATGGATGCGCACGAAGACCGCGAGCAGGTGCTCGAGCGCGTCGCGGCGCTGAAGCGGCTGTGGCTGGCAAAGCACGGCCGCGCTTCGGATCTCTTCGACGAAGGCTCCACCGCTCTGGCGGCACTGGTCTCCGTCCTGGCCGCGCTCGGATTGCTGCGCATCTTCGTGCTCGAACGTGACGACGCGATCATCGCCGTCTCGATCAATTTCGAGCAGCACGGGACGATGATGGCTTTCGTCACGACCTATGACCCGTCCTTCGAGCGGGCCTCGCCGGGCATGGTCTTGATGATGGACTATATCCAGTGGTCGCTTGACCAGGGCCTGACCACGGTCGACTTTCTCTGCGGCGGCGAGGATTTCAAGCGCCGCTTTTCGACGCACTCGGTGATCTTGTCATCGGTGATGGGTGGGCGAAGCCTTCGCGGACGCCTCGCCATCTTGGCCGACCGCGCCCGCCACGCCACGAAATCATGGCGCTCCGGGAAGCCGCCGAAACAAGCGGAGCTGGCCGAGGAATAGCCTTTTCAGATCGGCTGCATAACGGCAAGCGTCATGGAAAGGCATCTGGCGATGGACCGACACCCATCGTGCCTTCTTAAGCAACTCCAGGCCCTCTGGCCTCCAATTTAGAAAATGGTTCGCGAAACCTGCCGTTCCACGGCGGGCGACAGACCGTCGTCCGGCTTGCCCGTGGCTTCCTCGCGTGGGCGTTCGCTCATGGCCGGCGCTACGCCCTGCACGACCACGAGCTGCGGCACCTGCTTGTAGGAAAAGCCGCCGCGGATATCGCCCATCTTGCCGGCGACGATGCCCATGGCCGCCTTTTCGAGGCTGCGATCGTAGCGCGTTTCGGCGGCGGCCGGCACGACGATGAGGGTGCAAAGCGCTACGCCGCACAGAAGCGTTTTCATTGTTGTTGTCTCCCTGCCTGGTCAACGGTTTAGCAGGGCGCCGTTGAAAAACGACCAAGAGAGACGGTAAGCGAAAGGCCAAACGGCAGCGTAAACAACGCGTTAAGGTCGTGGGCCGGCCAACTGATTCAAATCGTTGAGACTTTGATTCAGGCGCGTTGTGCGCGAACCACATGCCCGAGCGCGACGAACACGGTGCGCACGATGCCCGCCGCATCGAGCCCAGCATCGGCGTACATCTTTTCCGGCTTGGCGTGATCGGTGAACGCGTCGGGCAACACCAGCGGACGCACCTTCAAGCCGCTTTCTAGGAGACCTTCGTGGGCCAGGAACTGCAGCACGTGGCTGGCAAAGCCGCCGACGGCGCCCTCCTCCACCGTCACCAGCACCTCATGCGAGCGGGCCAGCCGCCGGATCAGGTCCTCGTCGAGCGGCTTGGCGAAACGGGCATCGGCGACCGTGGTGGAAAGCCCGGCCGCACCCAGCTCCTCGGCGGCGATCAGACAATCCTGCAGTCGCGTGCCGAAGGACAGCAGCGCTACCTTGGTGCCCTCCTTGACGATGCGGCCCTTGCCGATTTCGAGAACCGAGCCGCGCTCCGGCAGGTCCACGCCGACGCCGTTGCCGCGCGGATAGCGGAAGGCGATCGGGCCGTCATCATAGCTCGCCGCGGTGCGCACCATATGGCGCAGCTCCGCCTCGTCGGCAGCGGCCATGACGACAAACCCCGGCAAGGTTGCCAGGAAGGTGGTGTCGAAAGCGCCGCAATGGGTGGCGCCGTCGGCTCCGACGAAACCAGCCCGGTCGATGGGAAACCGCACCGGCAATTTCTGGATGGCGACGTCGTGGACGACCTGGTCGTAGGCACGCTGCAGGAAGGTCGAATAGATCGCCGCGAACGGCCTATAGCCTTCGGTGGCAAGGCCGGCTGCGAAGGTCACCGCGTGCTGTTCGGCGATGCCGACATCGAAGGTCCGCGACGGGAATGCCTCGCCGAACAGGTCGAGGCCGGTGCCGCTCGGCATGGCAGCGGTGACGGCAACGATACGGTCATCCTCGCGGCCTTCCCTTACCAGGCTTTCGGCGAACACCTTGGTGTAGGCAGGCGCGTTGGCGGGCGCCTTGGCCTGCGCGCCGGTGATGACATCGAATTTGTTGACGCCGTGATATTTGTCGGCGGCGGCTTCCGCCGGCGCGTAGCCCTTGCCCTTCTGAGTGACGACATGGATCAGCACGGGGCCTTCGCCATTGTCGCGGACATTTTTCAGGACCGGGATCAGATGCTCCAGATTGTGACCGTCGATCGGGCCGATGTGATAGAAACCGAGCTCCTCGAACAGCGTGCCGCCGGTAACGTAGCCGCGTGCATGCTCGACCGCCCTTGTGATCGCGCGGTCGGCGCGTTTGCCGAGATAGGACGTCAGTTTCTTGCCGAAATCGCGCAGGCCGATATAGGCCTTGCCCGAAGCCAGACGCGCCAGATAGGCGCTCATCGCGCCGGTCGGCGGCGCGATCGACATGTCGTTGTCGTTGAGGATGACGATCAGCCGCGCATCGAGCGCGCCGGCATTGTTCATCGCCTCGTAGGCCATGCCGGCAGACATCGCACCGTCGCCGATGACAGCGATGACATTGTTGCGGCCGCCGGAGAGATCGCGAGCGGCAGCCATGCCGAGGCCGGCCGAAATCGATGTCGAGGAGTGGGCGGCGCCGAAGGGATCGTACTCGCTCTCGGCGCGGCGGGTGAAGCCCGACAGGCCCCCTTCCTGGCGCAATGTGCGGATGCGGTCACGGCGGCCGGTCAGGATCTTGTGCGGATAGGCCTGATGGCCGACGTCCCAGATAAGCCGGTCATCGGGGGTGTTGAAGACATAGTGCAGCGCCACCGTCAACTCGACCACGCCAAGGCCGGCGCCAAGATGGCCGCCGGTGTGGGAGACGGCATCGATCAGCTCGGCGCGAAGCTCGGCTGCCAATTGCGGCAGCTCGCTTTCGGCAAGCGTGCGCAGGTCGGCTGGGATGCGGACCTTGTCGAGAAGCGGCGTATGCGGCGTTGCGTTCACGGGTGCTCAGGCTTTCTGTTCATTGGCGAAATAGGCCGCCGGCCGGAGAATGTAAATGCACGTCAGTGACGCGGATCGGGCTGCGGTCCTTGGTTTGATGCATGCCGTTCTCCCAGAACCGGGTCACTTTCGGGCAACATGCATCAGCTTTCCGGCAGCGGAATGAACTCTTCCTCGTCTCCGGGAACAATATCGAAACGTCCCGTCTTCCATTCGTGCTTGGCCTGCTCGATGCGTTCCTTCGACGATGAGACGAAATTCCACCAGATGTAGCGCTGCGAGCCGAGCGAAGCGCCGCCGAACAGCATGAAATGCGCGCCGGTCTGCGACGATACGACGATCTCGTCACCGGGCCGAAACACCAGCAGCCGTTCGGCCGGGAAAGCGTCGCCCGAGATCGAGACCTCGCCTTCCAGTGTGTAGATGGCTCGTTCTTCCGCATCGGCGGGGATCTTCACGCTGGCGCCTGGCGCCAGGCGCAGATCGGCATAGAGTGTCTCTGTGTCGGCCCTGACCGGGGATCGCAGCCCTTGGAAATCACCAATGGCAATGCGGCCGCTAACGCCCTCGGCGTCGATCTCGGGCAACCGGAGTGCTGTGGTGTTCTCGAAAACCGGGGCTACATCTTCCTTGCCGTCTGGCAGCGCCAACCAGGTCTGCAGGCCGGAAATCGACATCGGCGCACCGCGCATTTCTTCAGGGGTGCGCTCAGAATGGACGATGCCGCGGCCGGCGGTCATCAGGTTTACGTCACCGGGCTGGATGACCATTTCGGTGCCGAGTGAATCGCGATGCCTTATATTGCCGTCGAACAGATAGGTGACCGTCGACAGACCGATATGCGGATGCGGGCGTACGTCGAGCGCCTGGCCGGCGCGCAGGATGGCCGGGCCCATGCGGTCGAAGAAGATGAACGGGCCGACCAACCGCCTCTTGGCGGTCGGCAGGGCGCGGCGAACCTGGAAACCGCCAATATCCTTGGCGTTGGGGATGACCATCAGTTCGATCTGGTCGCTGGCGAAGGCGTCGCCGGCCCCTGGGTCTTTCCCCGGGAAGAAGCTCATGCACTCTCCTTGTCAGCGCCAGAGGCAGCCTGGACGCTTCAGGCAAACCGGATCGCCGATTTCGCCCTTAGTTTGGCCGCCACTTCCTCGCGATTGCGAGGATGCTGATGGGTTTCGAGTGAATCGAGCAGTTCGCGCGCCGATGCCGCGATGGCTTCGACCGCGTGGTCGAAGGCATGCTGGTTCTGCTTCGAAGGCCGCGTCGTTCCGCTCAGCTTGCGGACAAACTGAAGTGCCGCGTCGCGGACTTCGTCGTTGGTCGCGGGCGGATCAAAATTGAACAGGGTCTTGATGTTTCTGCACATCGTTTCCGTATCTCCTCTTGTCCTGAGCTGTTTCAATCAAGACGAACTCTATGCTCAATCATGATCGTGTCCAAAAAGTCGGTGAGACGGCTGCGTCCCTCAGTCCGCGTCGAGCGGCTCCGTTCCAACCGGCTTGCCGTCACGCGACAGCCTGATCTTCTCGACCTTGTCCTCGGCTGCCTTCAGCAGCCGGTCGCAATGCGCCTTCAGCGCTTCGCCGCGCTCATAGATCTTGATCGACTGATCGAGCGGCACGTCGCCACGCTCAAGATCATCGACGATCTTTTCCAGCGCGTCGAGTGCCTGTTCGAAGCTCATCGCCTTCACATCGTCGTTGGTCTCACCGGCCATCATTCATCCTTTCATCAGTCGCCCGACATGGGCGGCGACCGAAAATGCCAATCCCTGCAGATCGTAACCACCCTCGAGCAGGCTGACGAGCCGGTCGCCGCTGTGACGCGCGGCGCGCTGCATCAGCTGGCCGGTCGCCCAGTCGAAATCGTCCTCGGTCAGGTTGATCTCGGCCAGCGGATCGCGGTGATGTGCGTCGAACCCGGCCGAAATGATGATCAGGTCGGGCGCGAAATTGTCGAGCGCCGGCAGCACGCGTGACAGGAAGGCATCGCGAAACACCTCGCTGCCGGTCTGCGGCGCCAGCGGTACGTTGACGATGTTGCCGGCACCGGTTTCGTTCTTCGCGCCGGTGCCGGGGTAGAGCGGCATCTGGTGCGTCGAGCAATAGAGCACCGACGGATCGTCCCAGAAAATATCCTGCGTGCCGTTGCCGTGATGCACGTCCCAGTCGACGACGGCAACACGCTCGATACCATGCTTCTTCTGCGCATAACGCGCCGCGATCGCCGCCGTATTGAACAGACAAAAACCCATCGCCGTGGTTTTTTCGGCATGGTGGCCGGGCGGCCGCGCCGCGACGAAGACATTGTCGGCGCGGCCTGCAAAGACGTCGTCGACGGCTGCATTGGCCGCACCGATTGCGGTGATCGCCGCCTGCCAGCTCTTCGGGCTGGCGGTGGTGTCGGCATCGATGCGGGCGATTCCCTCGTCGGGAATGGCGGCGCGCACGCGGGCGACGAAATCGGCGGGATGAGCATAGAGGATGGTGGCCTCGTCGCCTTCCGGCGCCTGGATACGATCGAGCGCGGCAAAAGCCTCGTCGTCCAGCACGCGCTCGATGGCGCGCAAGCGGTCCGGCCGCTCGGGATGGCCGGGCGGCGTGAGGTGCTCAAGGAAGATCGGATGGGTATAGAGACGGGTAGCCATCGTCCTAATCTAGTGACCCGGATCGGCAAAGGCCATGCACGGGCGGCCGATGACTGGGGAAAATCGCGCCTGCGTCCATTCGCGTCGCTGCAGGCATTGGCGTCGTCCGCGCTTCGGCGTAAGGTCCGTGACACTGCCTGGTGCCCGCCGCAAGCGGGAGAATCGGGAACACGGTTGAATTCCGTGGCGTGCCCAACGCTGTAAGGGGGACCGCGCCGGTATATGCCACTGTCGATGACGGGAAGGCACCGGACGCGGGTTGATCCCGAGCCAGAAGACCGGCCTGGCAGGCATCGTCATCCGCATGGTCAGGCGGTTGGCATCGATTGCAATCGCAAGGGGACAAGCGATGCCGGAACACATGACCGCTGCTGTTGGCGATGGATTTGAGCAGAATGCGCGCGATGCGGTGTATCGCGCCATGTTCACGCGGCGCGACGTCCGCAGCCATTTCCTGCCCACCGGGCTCGACGATGAGGTGCTGGCGCGGCTGCTGCTTGCCGCCCATCACGCGCCGTCGGTCGGCTTCATGCAGCCTTGGAACTTCATCGTCATTCGCGATGCCGAGCGACGGGAAAAGGTGCGCGACCTGTTCCTGGCGGCGCGCCAGCAGGAACTGCCCGCCATTGCGGAAGAGCGGCAGGCGCTCTACCGCAAACTCAAGCTGGAAGGCATTTGCGAAAGCGCGCTCAACATCTGCATCACCTGCGATCGCGAGCGTTCGAAGGGTTCGCCACTGGGACGCTCGCACAATCCGGAGATGGACCTCTATAGCACGGTCTGCGCGGTGCAGAATTTCTGGCTGGCGGCGCGCGCCGAAGGCGTCGGTGTCGGCTGGGTCAGCATCATCGAGGCGCAAGCGCTGAAAGGCCTGCTTTCTATTCCGGAGCATGTGACCCCGGTCGCCTATCTCTGCGTCGGCCGCGTCTCGGAGTTCGCGCCAAAACCTGACCTTGAAACGCATGGCTGGGGACGGCGGCTGCCGCTGCCGGAACTGATCATGAGCGAGACGTTTTCCGGGCAAGGTGAAGTGCTGCTCAAATCGACCGTGGCGCGCCTCAACACCGTTTCTGCCGCGCCGTCGAGCCCTCGCTGATCAGGGTGTCGCGCCGGCCGGTCCCCAGCGCGAGCCGCCAAAGGAGGCCAGCGCCTTGTCCTTGAGTTCCCTGAACTTCGACGACGCCTCCGCCAGCCGGGTGTCCCAGGCCGGATCTGGCACCTGGCCCGCGATGGTCTTGAAATAGACCTGCATCAGGCAAGCGATGGCGAAGGGCTCGATGAACGCCGCCTTGAAGGCCCAGGCGAAGACGATGGCTAGCACGAAGGCCCAGCCCGCCAATTGCCCTGGCATCAGGAAAAGAATGGCGGCGGCCGGCGCCAGCATCAGCAGGAAGATAACGAAGGATACGCCCCACATGATGACCGCCAGCCAGACGGCGTTCTTGACCATCACCTTGCCGTTCTGGGCATAGAGCACGACGCCTTGGCGCGCCGTCTCGAACGGCGAGGACGAATTGATGCGAATGTTGTAGCCGAGGATGATCTCGTCGACATAGGTCAGCGACAGGCGGATCACCGTGTTGATGAAGGAGACCAGACCGCTCAAACCCGGGATCGGCAGGAAGGCGGCGATGCCGCCGAGCAGGCCGGTGATGGCCCGGATGGCGCCCTTGACCAGCTGATCGACGACGAAAAGGATGTTGGCCTCGGCAAAACGCTGGGTGACGATATCCTTGGCGTAGGCGATCTGGTCCTGGCCGCCGGGAATGTCACGGCCGTCGATCAGATGGACCATCACGGCGATGTGGCCGGCCTTGACGACATAGAGGATGTATTCGCGGATCCAGTAGACGGCGATCGAGACGATGCCGAAACCGACCACCCCGCCCCACAAGGCAAAGGACATCGGCCCGTCGGGATCGGTGGAGATGTGGCCGACGCCATAGCCGACGGAGGCGCCCGTGCCGGTCGCCATGATGTAGGCCAGTGTGATGCCGAAATAGACGATCATGCGAAAGACAATGAACGGCCAGGTCCGCATCATGATGGACACCGACCTGCCGATATCGAAATCCCACATGCCCCGAATCTCCCCCTCAGAGGTGGTGAAAGAGGATGGACCCAACCCGGCGATTGTCAATTGCCGGCCGCGGCGCCGGGCCACCGATGGGATTTCAGTTCGGTTGCGAACCTGGCCTTTTGAGTAGGCCTTCGAGCAGTTGCTTGAACGCCACCACCACCTTCTTCGACGTCGCTTCGGGGTCGTTCGAATTGGCGATCCGTTGCGCCGCCTGGCTGCTCGCCCCATTGATCAGCCGCGAGGCAGTTTCGGGGTCGAGGCTGGAGACTACGACCCCCTCCTCCTGAAGCGCCGTCAGATGGCCGGTCATTGAAGCGATGCACGCATTGGCGTTCGGCCATTGTGCCGGATCCCCCAGAACGGCCGGGCCATCCCGGAACATGATGCGCTGGATTTCCGGCTCCAATGCCATCTCAATATAGGTCGTGCATTCGTCGACAAAATGCTGCCAGCGGGTCGGCGCTCTCGACGCGACCTCATCGATGCGTGCCGCCATCTCGCCGTCGATTTCGGTGATGACCGCCTGCAGCAGGCCCTTCTTGTCGCCGAAATGATGATAGAGCGCGCCGCGAGTCAGCCCGGCCGATGCGGTGAAATCATCCATCGAGGCTTCGGCATAGCCGATCGTGCCGAAAGCATGGCGGGCTGCCGCGATCAGCTTGGCACGCGTCTCGGCAATCATCTCCTTGCGGGGTTTGTGCATGGCTCCTGGCCCTATCCACATACGAACCGTATGCCAATTGACATACGCGGCGTATGCTCTATTTAACATTCATACGCATCGTATGTAATTGTCGAATCGTGCTTTGTCGAGGAACCAACCCATGCAAAATCCCTATTCGGAGATCTTTCGTGCCCCCGGAACCAAGGGCTTTGCCGCCGCGGGCTTCATAGCGCGCCTGCCGATCGCCATGGCGCCAATCGGTATCGTGGCAATGCTGTCGCAGACGCGCGGCGAATATTGGCTGGCCGGCGCCGTCGCCGCGACATTCGCGCTCGCCAACGCTTTCCTGGCGCCGCAGATATCGAGACTGGTGGATCGCCTTGGCCAGACGCGGATCGTAGTGCCCACCACCATCATTTCGGTGCTGGCTTTCGTCGTATTGGTTGCGGCCGCCAACCAAGACTGGCCGGTGTGGATGCTGTTCGTGTCGGCACTGCTGGCGGCGGCGATGCCAAGCATCCCGGCAATGGTGCGCGCGCGCTGGACCGAAATTTTTCGCGGGCGGCCTCAGATGAACACCGCGTTCGCCTTCGAGTCGGCGGCCGACGAACTGGTCTACATAGCCGGGGCATCGCTGTCGGTGGGCTTGAGTGCCGCCCTGTTCCCGGAAGCGGGCATGGTGGCGAGCACGTTGTTTCTCGCATTCGGATCGATCGCCTTCATCCTGCAACGCTCGACCGAGCCGCAAGTGCGACCGGTGGAACAGGGCTCTGGCGGCTCCGCAATCCGCCTGCGACCGGTTCAGATCATCACCTTCGCCCTGATCTTCGTCGGCGCAACCTTCGCGACGACGGAAGTGAGCACCGTCGCGATCACCAAAGAGCTTGGGCAACCGGCGGCCGCCAGCTTGGTCATCGGCGTCTATGCGCTCGGGTCGTTCGTACTGGGCATCATCGTCGGCGCGCTCAACCTGCAAGCACCGCTGCAACGCCAGTTGGCCATCGCAGTCGCCCTCGTCGCGCTTGGCACGCTGCTGCCGCTTACCGCCGACACGGTGCCTCTGCTGGCATTGACCGTGTTCATCAGCGGCGTTGCGATCTCGCCGACCTTCATAACCGCCTTCGGCCTGATTGAACGACACGTGCCGGAAGCAATGCTGACCGAAGGCATCACCTGGGTGATGACCGGCATCGGCATCGGCATGGCTCTTGGTTCCTTCGCCGCCGGTGCGGTGGTGGACGCATTCGGCGCTCAGAACGGGTTCTGGGTCTCGGTTGCTTCAGGCACAATCGCGCTGGCCACGGTGCTGCTTGGCCAGCGCAGCCTTGCTACGCGAGAATGTGACATGGACGGGTGCGAAACCGCCGCCATTCCTGCGGAATGATCGACGGGCCTGGGTTAAGGCCGGGAGCTACCGGCCAGCGCTCAGAGAATCTCGGTCTTGGCGATATGGATGCCAAAACCTTCGAGGCCGACATAGTGTCGTTCGCGCGAGGCAATCAAATTGATCGAGGAAATGCCGAGATCCTTGAGGATTTGCGCACCGAGCCCGATCTCACGCCACTCGTTTTCGCGGCGGCGCGCCTCTTCATGATCCTCGCGGTCGCCGCTCGCCGGCCGCTTGCGCTCCTGGTGGGCGACGCCGACGGAGCCCTCGCGCAGATAGACGATGACGCCGCGCCTGCGCTCGCCCATCGCCTTCATGATGGCGTCGAGGCGATGGCTGGTGCCGAAGACGTCGGTCACCACATCCTCGGAATGCAAGCGCACAGGCACCTCTTCCCCATCGCGGATATCGCCGAAGACGACGGCGACGTGATGCATGGAGTCCCATGGCAGCGTGTAGGTGAAGACCTGCGCCTTGCCGCCGAGCGTGTCGATTTCCGAGCAGGCGACGCGTTCGACCAGCGTTTCCTTGCGCTGCCGATATCCGATGAGGTCGGCGACCGAAACCTGCTTCAGGCCATGCTCTTCGGCGAAAGCCTGCACCTGCGGGCCGCGCTTGACGGTGCCGTCGTCATTGACCAGTTCGGAAATGACGCCGATCGGCGGCAGGCCGGCGAGCTTGCACAAATCGACCGCCGCTTCGGTATGGCCCGAACGCATCAGGACGCCACCTTCGCGCGCGATCAGCGGAAAGATGTGGCCTGGCCGGACGAAATCGGAGGCGCCGACATTGCCGTTGGCGAGGTTGCGCACGGTCAGCGTGCGGTCGTCGGCCGAAATGCCCGTGGTGGTGCCATGCTTGAAATCGACGCTGACCGTGAAAGCGGTGGTGTGCGCCGAATCATTGTCGGCGACCATCGGCGCAAGGTTCAGCCGCTTGGCTTCCTCGCGCGGCATCGGCGTGCAGACGATGCCGGAGGTGTGGCGAACGATGAACGCCATCTTTTCCGGCGTGCAATGGACGGCGGCAACAATCAGGTCGCCCTCGTTCTCGCGCCCGTCATCGTCCATGACGACGACCATCTCGCCGCGTTCGAAAGCGCGCAGGGCTTCGACGATTTTCTTCTGGTCGTAAGGCATAAGTGCTCGCTTCGCTCGCAGGGAATAAGGGAGTAGGGCAGTACGGGAGTAGGGAAAAGCAAAAAGATTTGGCTAGCCGGGCTAAGAGCGCAACATAGTCCCCTATTCCCCTATTCCCCTATTCCCCTATTCCCTTTCCCGTCTGTCCTCGATGCCGCAGATAGTGGTCGGCGATCGCACAGGCAACCATTGCTTCGCCGATCGGCACGGCACGGATGCCAACGCATGGATCGTGGCGGCCCCTGGTCATGATCTCGACGTCGTGGCCGTCCTTGTCGATCGATCTTCGCGGCGTCAGGATCGAGGAGGTCGGCTTGACGGCGAAACGGGCGACGATCGCCTGGCCGGTCGAGATGCCGCCAAGGATACCGCCGGCATTGTTGGACAGGAACACCGGCTTGCCATCATTGCCCATGCGCATCTCGTCGGCATTCTGCTCGCCGGTGATGCGGGCGGCCCCAAAGCCGTTGCCGATCTCGACGCCCTTGACCGCGTTGATCGACATCAGGCCAGACGCGATGTCCTGGTCGAGCTTGGCGTAGATCGGTGCGCCCAGGCCTGCCGGAACGCCGTCGGCGACGATCTCGATCACGGCACCGACCGAGGACCCCGCCTTGCGGATGCCGTCGAGATATCTAGTGAAGACGGGAACGGAAGCCGGATCGGGGGTGAAGAACGGATTTTCCGCGTCGCCGATGAAATTCCAGTTCCAGTTGGCGCGGTCTATTGCTTTTTCGCCCATAGACACCAGCGCGCCGCGCACCACCACGCCGGGCACAACCTTGCGCGCCAAGGCACCGGCTGCCACCCGCGCGGCCGTCTCGCGGGCCGAGGAGCGGCCGCCGCCACGATAATCGCGCACGCCGTATTTGACGTCATAAGTGTAATCGGCATGGCCGGGCCGATATTGACGGGCGATCTCGCCATAATCCTTCGAGCGCTGGTCGACATTCTCGATCAGCATCGACACCGGCGTGCCGGTGGTGATCATCGTCTCGCCGTCCTCGTCGAGGATGAAGCCGGACAGCACCTTCACTTCATCTGGTTCGCGACGCTGCGTCACGAAACGTGACTGTCCCGGCCGACGCTTGTCGAGTTCAGCCTGAATTTCGGCTTGGGTGAAGCGGATGCCGGGCGGACAACCATCGACGACGCAGCCGAGCGACGGGCCATGGCTTTCACCCCAGGTGGTGACGCGGAAAAGGTGGCCGAACGTGTTGTGAGACATAGAATGACCCTGCCCGGCAGCGGAGCCGGCTTGACGCATGACCCGAAAATCGAAGCGACGTTCGGAAAGGATCATGCGCAATCAAAAGTGCTACAGCGTCCTTTGCGCGTCCATGAGGCCGCGCGGCGCTGTAGTCTGCTTCTATTGGCGTTTTTCACAGGGGTCAAACTGTGATCTGGCGGATTTAGTTTTGACACATTCGGTTGGTTTCTGCTCTGCTCCATCCGCCGTTGAACGCCCGCCGCCATGCCGGTGCAATGACAAAGAGGAACGACTATGCGTACCCTGAATGGCGCCATTGCCGCCACACTGCTGCTTTCAACCGCTGCTTTCGCTGGCCAGACCGAAGGTTTGATCAAGAAGGTCGACAAGGACGCGCTGACGCTGACGTTGGATGACGGCAAGTCCTACAAGCTGAATGCCGAGAC